>CAYGPA010000058.1:0-16708 GCA_964351535.1 uncultured Planctomycetaceae bacterium | reverse complement strand
CGACCGCGGACGGACGACCAGCACGTTGGCGCGTTCGGGCTTCAGGTAGCCGGCGGCCAGCGCATCCAGGTCGGCGTTCGACAGCCTGCGGTAGTGGCCGGGGGCCGCGCGCAGTTCCTCGAGGGCATCGGGTCGGTTGTGGGTCTCGGCCAGCGCGCCGATCCAGTAGCGCTCGTCCGATTGCAACGCGGCGAGCTGTGTGAGGATCGGCTCGCGCAGGCGCGCGACCTCCGTCTCGGTGGTGCCCTCGGCCGCGAGCGTCGACGCGGTCTCCAGGCACGCCGCGACGAAGTCTTCGGTGCGGCCGACGGGGACGGCGCCGCGGATCTGCAGGTACCCGGCCCCCTCGCGCGTGGTGCTGGCGAACGAGTCGGCGTTGACGGGCGCCTCGATGCCCAGCTTGGCCGGGACCTCGGCCCGCAGCCGCTCGGCCAGCAGGCGACCGAGGAACGAGAGCTGGTGCCGGGTGGGCGCATGGCGCCCGTCGGTCGTGGGGAAGAAGATCGCGACGAGCGCGCGATCGCCGTCGACGTCCACCTCGTGGTCCTGACGCAGGCCGGTGGTCATGCGGACCGGGCGCAGCGCGCTCTCGACGACCTGCGAGCCGTCGCGGCGCGGCAGCGCCCCGAAGGTCCGCGATGCGGCCGCCACGGCGGCCTCGACGTCCAGGTCTCCGACGACGGTGACCTGGAGCGCGTCGCCCAGCAAGTGGGGGGCGAGCCAGGCCCGGACGTGGTCCATCTCCACCGCTTCCAGCTCCTCGCGCGGCGGGATGCCGAAGCGCGGGTCGTTCTCGTGAAGCGCGGGCAGGAACTCGGAGACGAGCGGGCCGGTCAGCGAGGTGTCGAGCGCATCGAAGGTCTCGGGCAGTCGCGAGCGCAGCGCGAGCAGGCTCTCACGCCGCCAGCCCGGTGACGTCAGGTACGCACACATCAGCTCGAACTGCAGCAGCAGGTCCTCGCGCTTGGTCTGTCCGGTCAGCTCGAAGAAGTCCTCGCGGATGGCGAAGTCGGCGCCCACGGAGCGACCGGCGAGGAGGCGGGCGAGCTGCGAGACGCTGTGCTCGCGCAGGCCGGCGCCGAACAGCACGCGCGCGGCGACCCACTGCAGCGCCGCCTGTTCCGGAGCGATCGAGAGGGCCCCCGATCCGAAGCGCGCGGACACGAGCAGCTGGTCGGAGCCGTCCTCGGTGTCCTTCAGCAGGACCCGCACGCCGTTGGGATAGACGAGTCGCTCGAAGCCGAGCTCGCTGGCCGTCTCGTGCTGGACGGGCTCGACGGTGGCGGCCGGGTCGGAGGAGTAGGCGAAGCCCTCCACGTCGGGGCGCTCGGGGCGCTCAGGTCGCGTGCGCCGCACCTTGGCGAACGCGGCCGAGAGCAGCAGCTCGCCGTCCTTTCCCAGGTCCAGGTCGCCGGCGCTGCCGATCACGAGCGATCCCTCGGACCACGAGTTCGCGAAGACCGCGGAGCAGATGGCCGGATCGAGGTCGCGGATGACCGGCACGTAGGCGTCCCGGCGGCCGGCGATGCCCATGGGCGGCAGGCCGCCCTCGGCGGCGGAGAGGATCTCGGACGCGAGCAGGTTGGACGCCTGTTCCTCGACCTTCTGCGCGGCGGTGACGAGCAGGCCCATGTCGATGTCGCGCACGCGGTCCAGCTCGTACTCCTGGAACCCGAACTCGAGCGCGCGCCGCAGCTCCAGGTCGCACGCGGCGAGCGCCTCGCGCCAGCGCTCCTTCGTGCAGGTGATCGACATCGACTCGCCGTCGAACACCCCCAGCCCGCGCGAGGCCGTGTCGCAACCGGCGACCGAGAACGGCGAACCGGGGCGCTGCGAGAGCTCCGCGAGGCGCAGGCTCAGCATGCGTCGGCCGTACTGCAGGGCGAGGTCCTCCTTCCAGGACGCGCGCGCGCGCTCGGGATCGCGCGCCGGTCGCAGGCGCTCGATGCTCAGGACCACGCGCCCGAACTCGGGGCGCTTCAGCATGTAGGCGTTCGGAATCTCGGAGGGATAGCCCGCCGCGGGCGCCTCGCGCGGCGGCAGCGCCGGCTTCTCGAGGTCGCCGAACGACTGCTCGATCCACGTCGTCGGATCGACGCCTCCCAGGTCCCCGACCAGGATGATCGTGAGGTTCTCGGGCCGGTACCACGTGCGGTGAAAGCGCCGCAGGCCGTCCGCGTCGAACCCCGCGCGGGACTCCGGCGTGCCCAAGGGGTCGCGCGCGGGCACGCGCGTGCCCGCGAGGAGGATGTCGAGGCTCTCCGACAGCGCCGTTCGCAGCGGGTTGGAGGAGCGGCGGGCCTCGGCCGCGTCCACCGCGGCGCGCGCGGCACCGAGCGCCTCGGGCGTGCAGACGGGTGTGTCGGCGAAGCCGCGCAGGATCTCGAGACCGCGCCGAACCTGCTCCGGGGCGGCGTTCGGCAGGTCGAACGTGTACACCGTGTCGCGGTAGTCGGTGGAGGCCGTGTCCGCGAACTCGGGAGAGCCGCCGCAGGACTGCAGCCACGCGCTCATCTCCTCGGCGGAGGCGCGCGCCGTTCCCTGCAGGCCCAGCGTGCGGACGAAGTTCGCCATCCCGCGCTGGTCGTCGTCCTCGTTCAGGCTGCCGGCGGCCACGCGCAGCACCAGGTGCGCGCTGCCGGGCGGGCCCGCGTGATCCATCCACGCGAAGCGCGCGCCGTTCGCGAGCGCGCCGAAGTGGATGTCGGGGTGCACCGGGAGGTCGACCGAATCGAAGCCCCAGGGATCCATGGGGGCCGCCTGCTCCGCCGGATCCTGTCCGGCGGGATCCTGGAGCAAGAGCGGCCCGGCGGCCGTCCACGGGGCGAGGAGTGCGAGAGCCGTTGCGAGGAAGCCGTTGCGTGCCATCGTGGCCGATGCTACGCGCGGCTCCCGGGGGTGGAGAGCGCGTTCGGGGGAATCTGACGGTGACTCGCGGGGCCTCGACGGATACGTTCGCCGTCCGCCCCCGCATGCTCCACTTCCCGCGGCTCCTTCGCCGGCATGGACCCGCACGCCGCGTGCGCCCAGCCCGCTTCGCCTCATTCGCTCCGCGCCTCCTCGCGCGCTCGTGGCCCCGCGGCCCACGGCCTGGAGCGGGGAGCGGGTCGCGAATCGCCGGGCTCCTGCTCGTGGCGCTCGTCGCCGGATGCAGCGAGAGGATCGAGGGCCGGGCGCGATCCGCGCTGAAGCACGGGCGCCTGGACGCCGCCGCGGAGCTGGCCCAGCGCCTCTCGCCGGAGCGCGCCGCACCCTTGCTGGAGGAGGTGGCGGCTCGCCGCGCGGCGCTCGCCGAGGTCGACGCGGAGGTCGATGCGCTGCTGGCGGCCCTTCGAGACCAGCATCCGAATCGAGTGCGCCAGCAGCTCCGCGACCTGCGCGCGCGCCAGGAGGACCCCGCGGCCGCGGAGCGCGTCGCGCGAGCCCTCAGCGAGCTGCCGGACCTCGCCTACCGCGCCGCCGCTTCCGGCACGGCCGGCGTCGGATCGCCCGCACCCGGGTCGATCGGCGAGGAGGATGCGCGTGGCGAAGCCTCCCGCCCGGACGCGAGGTCCGGGTCGACGTCGATTCCGTTCGAGATTCGCGACTCCGGACTGGCTCGCGACGTGGCGGCCGCGCTCGACGAGGAGTCCGAGACGCTGGACCCCGAGCGGGCGGCGCGGTCGCACGAGGCGCGCGGCGAGCTCGAACGGGCGATCGAGGCCTGGCGCTCGGCCGCGGCCGGCGCGCCCGCCGGTCCCGTCCGCGACGGGCACCGGGAGCGCGCTCGCAGGCTCGAGGCGCGCGTGGAGCTCTACGCCGAGCTCGCCGCGGCGGCGCGCGGTGGTCGCCTCGCGGCGCGGGACCTCGACGTCGACGCGGCCGACGCGGAGGGCATCGTGCTCCGCGGCGCGACTCTGCGCTGGCGCAACCTGCCGGTCGCGGACCTGTGGAGCCTCGCCGAGCGTGTGGACCTGACTCCGACGGCGGAGAGCGGGCTGCTCGACATCGTCTTGACCACCGGCGACGAGGACCAGCGCCGCCGCGCGCGCGAGCGCGTGCGCTCGGCGCTCGCGGACGGCCGCATCGGGCTGGAGCGCGCCGAGGCGCTGCTGAGCGGGCAGAGCCGCGAGAGCGCCGTTCGCGTCGCGCAGGCCTCGCCCGAGCAGCTGGCCGAGTGGTCGTCCGAGCTGGCGACCGCGGACCTGGCGGAGCGCGACGACGCGCTCGATCGACTGCTCGCCGAGGGCGGCGCAGCGCACGCGGCGACCGCCCTCTCGAGCGTGTGGTCGAACGGGCTGGAGGCGCTCCGCGGCGACGAGACCCTCGCGCGCATCGAGCAGCTCTCCGCGCTGCACCGCGAGCTGGAAGCGGCGCGCGCGGCGGCTCTCGAGCTGATCTTCGACCAGCGGGAGTACTTCTATCCCTATCGCGTCCCCGAGTGTCCGCCCGAGCGCGCCCGGCGCTACCCGGCCGTGCAAGGGCGCGTCCGGAGTCTCGTGGGCGCCCTCCGCGAACTCTGGAGTCACTCCGAGGTGGTGGAGCTGCCCGAGAGCTTCCGCCGGACCGTCGAGGAGCTGCGCTGGGTCCGCGCCCGCGCCTCGCGCGTCGCGGGACTCGAGCGGATCGACGACCAGGTCCCCGCGTGGTTCTGGGGGCTGCCGCGGCGCGAGTCCCGGCTGACCCTGCGGACCTTCGCTCCGAGCGAAGAGGGGCGCCGCGCGCTGCGTCGCTCCGCCGCGATTCGCGACTACAATCGGCGGCTGTGGGAGTGGGCCGGCAAGCTCGACGACGAGTTCCGCCGCCCGCGCTGGAGCGAGCAACGCCAGGTGCAGATCACCAACGACTACCGCGAGATGTTCGGCCTCACGGCGCTGGCCTGGAACCCGCTGCTGCAGGAGTCCGCTCGCATCCACGCGCGCTACATGGCGCGCACGGGCGAGTTCGGGCACTACCAGCAGGATCCGGAGCTCGAGACCCCGCGCGCACGCATGCTGCACGTCGGCTACCCCTTGCCCGGCAGCGAGAACTGCACCCAGGGAACCCCGGATCCCATGGCCGCGCACGGAGACTGGATCGGGTCGAGCGGGCACCATCGCAACCTGCTGGAGGCCCGACACACCGAGATGGCGAGCGCTCTCGAGGCCACCCTCTGGGCGCAGAATTTCGGACGCGACGGAGCGTTCGCCGAGGAGCTGGATCCATGGTTCGACTAGTCGTGGAAGAGGCGGGAGAACGCCGCGCGTTCAAGGTGGGGCGTGGACGCATCACGATCGGGAGCGGGGAGGGCGCCAAGCTGAAGCTCACCGGTCCCGGTATCGCGGAGGTCCACGCCGAGCTCGAGGTCGACGGGGACGAGGTGCGCCTGATCCCGCGGCCCGGCGTGCTGCCGCCCGTGGTCGCCGGCCGCAAGCTGCAGGGACCCGCGAAACTGCAGCACGGACTCGCGGTCCAGATCGGCGACGCGCGGCTGATCGTCGAGCTCGAGGGGCAGCCCGGCGTGGGGGCGGGGACCTCGCACCGACCGGTCGAGAAGATGCGTTCGTCGCGCGTCTCGTCGACGCGCCGCCGCCGCTCGTCCAGCGCGAAGGGGAACCCGCTCGTGACCCTCGGCATCACGCTGGGCTCGGTCGCCTTGCTGGGCCTCATCGCGTGGAAGGTCGCATTCCCGGTCTTCTTCGCGAACGAGCCCACGGCGATCTTCGAGCCCGCCCTGCGCCTGGAGAAGGCCGAACAGTACGTCCAGTCCGCCCACTGGGACCTGGCCGAGAGCGAGCTGGACCGGATCCCCGCCGAGGCCGAGCTGACGGCCGCGATGCTGACGAAGGTCGACCGGCTGCGCGAGGCGATCTCCTCGGGGCGCGAGGAGGGGGAGACCTACTGGCGCAACCGCTCCGGCACCGAGTACCTCGAGTCCCAGCTGAAGCGGTTCGAGCGCGATCGGCTCCAGGGTGCCCCCGACCGCTCGCGGGTCCGCGTGTTCCTCGAGCGCTGCCGGCACTTCCGCAACAAGTGGCCCGATCATCCGGACCTGGACTGGGTCCGGCGCCAGGAGTCGCGCTTCCAGGGTGTCGTCAGCCTCAGCGAGCCGATGACGCTGGACGACCTGGCGTTCAAGGTCGAGTCCTCGACGTGGGCCGAGCCGCGCGCGTTCGACGTCGCGTTCGCCGCCATCGACGAATTCCTCGAGGACGCCAGCGGACTCGAGGCCGAGACGGCCCAGGGCCTGCGCGAGGAGACGACGAAGCGCCGCGACGAGTGGGTCGAGGACCGGCTGCTCCAGGCGCGGCACCACTTCGAGCGCGAGGAGATCTCCAAGTCGGCCGCCATCCTGCGCGTCCTGGTGGTCCACTCCGCCTCGCCGGAGGTCTCCGACGACGCCGCCGCGCGGCTCGTGGAGTTCGCGGACATCGAGGCCATCCTGCGCGGGTACGAACGCCAGGACCCCGCGCGCTTCGAGGGAATGGTCGCCCATCCGACGATCCGCGCGAAGGCGCGCGAGCTCGGCCTGATCGACTAGGAGCGCAGCGCTCGTTCCGGGACCGGCAGCGAACGGGCCCCCCGCCCAGACGAACTGGACGAGGGGCCCGGGTTCCACGCCATCCCGCGCGGGGCGCGGGGTGGGGGAGGGACAGGGCTACTCGATCGGGTTGACCGAGATCATGCCGCTCGTGTTGGCCGCGAGGTCGGGCAGCAGGTTCAGCATGAACGTCTCACCGGCCGCGGGCTGCGCGTTCGTGGTCAGTCGCACCCGGTCCGGGGCCACGAGCTGCGACGTGTACACCACCGTCGTGCCCGAGGTCGTCCAGTTGAAGATGTTCTCGACGAAGGCCTCGTTGACGTCCTCGCTGAAGAGCACGTCGATCGTGGTGCCGGCGGCGCTCTCGGTCCAGTTCACGAACGCGGAGCTCGAGCTGGCGAAGCCCGGCGCCACGTTGTCGCCGGCGATGGCCACGGCCGTCGGCTGGACGGCCAGGGCGTTCCCCGAGACGTCCGAGACGTTGAGGATCGTCGCGCCGAGCATGGCGCCGAAGCGCAGCTCGGTACCGGCCGGCAGCGTGAAGACGGCGGAGTGGTTCACGCTGTTCCAGCGCACGGTGGCCCCGGTCAGCGACACGGCGAAGCCGCCGTTGGTGAAGGAGTAGTTCGCCGGGATCAGCGCGGCCGCCGTGTCGACGGGCTCGCTGTAGGAGACCTCGATCTGATCGCCGCCCGCGCCGGAGACGGCCGTCGCGGAGAGCGTCGCGGTCGGAGCCGTCGCGTCGACAGCACCCAGCGCGATCGAGATCTGACCCGCCGCGGGGGTGCCGCCGAGGTCGGTGGCCGCCGCGGTCTCGATCGTCAGCGTGTCCGTCGCGACCGGAGCCACGGCGAACGTGAGGCGCACGGTGCGCGGGTCCAGCATCGTCACCGATGCGGCGTTGGCGGCGTTGTTGGCGTAGTTCGTCGCCACCGCGGAGCCGACCGGGTCGACGGCCTCGGGGAACACGACCACGGCCGTGTTGGGGTTGCCCGCGTCGCCGACGAAGGCCTGCGTGCCGCCCATCGTGATCGGCGCATTGTCGCCGGTTCCGGGGGTCAGCATGTTGTCGCTGGCCAGGATGGCGACGCCGTGGGCCGACGTCAGCGGCGTGCCCGCGTTGTTGACCACGGTGACGTCGCTGTTCACGCCGAACTGGACGTTCGACGCCATGGCGTCGTCGAGGGTGATGGTCACCGTGTCGGTGCCGTCGAAGTCGAAGCTCGCGCTGCTGATGTCCAGCGGCGCGGCGGTGTAGTTCGAGGGCTCGAGGATGTTCGCCGCGCTCATCGGCGTGTTGAACGTCACGACGATCTGGTCGTTGCGTTCACCGGAGACGGCGTCGGCCGTCGGCGCGGTTCCGCCGGAGAGGGCGGGGGCGGTCGCGACGGCGACCTCGAGGGCCTGGGCCGCGACGGGGAAGAACTGGTTTCCGGCGAGGTCCTGGATGCCGAAGACCTGGATCGAGTCCGCGGCCTGGTCCGGGGTCACCGTGGAGAAGTCCACGGTGTAGCCGGCGCCGTCGGCCTCTTCGGTCGGATCGGCGGTCACGCGGACCTGCTGGACGTCCAGGCCGCCGGCCAGGTTGGCGGGCGCCGTGAAGACCGCGCCGCCTTCGACCACGGTGATCGCGGAGGTGTTGCCCGCCGCGCCCGGGACGTCGTGGGTCAGGTCGGTCGAGTCGCCGGCTCCGGGCGCTGCGGTGATCTGCAGCGCGGTGCCGTTGATGGCGGCGATCAGCGCCGCGATGGCCGCGGTCGCGTCGGCGCCCTTGTTCACCTCGACGTTGCCCGCCATCGCGCCGCCGCCGGAGGTGAACTCGAAGACCTCGGAGCCGCCGAGGCCGTCGGTGATCATGATCGTGTCGGTGTCGGTCGCCTGGGCGCTCATCGCGATGTTGCCCATGGCCGGCATGATGCTGTCGGCGTCGGCGATGACGAAGCGGGCACCCGCGTCGGTCGCGGTGCCGTCCCAGAGGTCGCCCATGGCGAGGGGCTTGACCGCTTCGGAGAAGCGCGCCTGGGCCGTCGTACCGCCGCTGGCGATCAAGGCCTCGAGCATCGGCGGCTCGTCGTCGCCCGTGACGGTGCCCACGGCCGGCGTGGCCGAGGGCATCGCGCCCGCGAGGCTGCGGACGCCGGTGAGGGCCACGTTGATGCTGTCGAAGGTCTGCAGGTTGTTGCCGTCCGCGGCGGAGCCGGTCGTGCCGGTGCCCAGCGTGACGGTGGCGGTGTTCGTGTTCGAGTCGTAGCTGACGGTCGCGCCCGTCAGGTCGAACGCCGTGCCGATCGGCGACTGGACGGTCCAGTTGGCGATCATCTCGACCTCCGACTGGATCATGGTGTCGTCGAAGACGACCTCGATCGTGTCGTTGTCGGCACCCGGGACGGTCACGCCGTCCGAGGCCGTTAGCACCGGCGGGGTGGTGTCCGAGGAGATCAGCGCGAAGCCCGTGACGGCGCCGGCGATGTCGTTGCCGGCGAGGTCCTCGAGGCCGAGGCCGCCGGTCATCCCGGTGACCGTGATGTTCGCGCCGACCTTGGTGATGGCGACGTTGCCGTCGACCCCGCCGCCGTCGGCGGTCAGGTCGGCGTCGTTGCCGACGCCTGCAACCGCCGTGACGTCCAGGGTCGTCTGGGCGTTGAAGACCGTGATGAAGGTCGCGATCGTGGCGGCCGCGTCGGCGCCGATCTCGACGCCTGCGTTGCCCATGGTGGGCATGCCGCCCAGCATGATGAACTCGAACGTGACGGCGTCGGTGCCGTCGCTGACGACGACGGTGTCTCCCGCGGTCGGCAGGCCGGTCAGGTCGACGTTGCCCGTCGCCATGACGGGCGCGATCGTGCCGATCGTCAGGTCACCCGGAACGGCCACGGTGTCCAGGACGAGGCGAATGGTGCGGTTATTGGGCTGCAGGGTCGCGGTCGTGATGTTGCCGGCGCTGACGGTCCACGTCCCGACCATCTCCGCGGCCGCCTGCTTGACCGGCTCGGACATGTAGACGTCCACGGTCATGCCGGTGGCGTCGACGGTGAGGTTCTGGGTCGCGGTGGAGATCGTCGGCGCGAAGACGTCGGGTCCGCTGGACCCGCCGCTGGAGCAGCCGACGGCCGTGAGAGTCGCGGCCAGGGCCGCGCACGTGGAAAGGTGGGTTCCGAACTTCATGAATTCTCGGTCCTTGGGGTTGCTCTGAGGGTCCGGAGCTCGAGTCCACTCGATCTCCGTTCCCTGCCTCCTCCGGAGCACCCGGAATGGGGTCCGCCTTCCCGGAGTGGATCGTTCCACAGTCGACCGATCGGAGAAGACTCTTGCCGTGGATCGAGCTCGATCGGTGGATTCCCAACCGAGGCCGCAGGTTCCCAGGGGTGAACCTCCCGGGCGGACCGGGTTGCCTGGGGTATCCCCCCCGCACGGGCCCGCCGGAGCTTTCTTGCCGGTGTCGAGATTTAACGGGCCCCGGAAATCGCTCGGGCGGGCACAGTCCCTGGAGAGCGCCGGGTCGGGCGGCCGCGGTGCTCTCCGCCAGCCCTCAGCCGCCCGGGATCCCCGAGCGCGGTGCTGCGCGGTCGGGACGAGGACCGGAGGTTCCCTCGATGCTTTCACGCTTGCTCTTCGTCGCGGCCGCTGCCTCGGCAGCGCTTCCCGCTTCCGCTCAGGACGTCCTCTTCTTCGACGACTTCGAGGCCGGCCTCGGCAACTGGACGGCCACCGCGGGCTTCCAGCTCGAGGACTCGAGCACCGACTGCTTCACGGCCATCGGCCCGTTTCCGAGCGGAACCAAGGCCGCGTACTACGGCGACCCGGACGCCTGCTCCTTCGCAACCGCTCCCTGGTCGTCGCAGATCGTCTTGAACGTGGGCGTCGACATCCCGGCGAGCGCACAGTCGGCCTGGCTGACCTTCGACAGTTACGACGCTGCCGAGTGCGCCTCGTGCGGCTGGGACTGGCGCTTCGTCTACGTGTCCGCCGACGGGGGTCCGTGGACCTTCCTCGGCGAGAGCGACGTGATCTTCGAGTGGCACGAGACCACCCTGAGTCTCAATTCGTACATCGGACAGAACGTGAGACTGCTCTTCCAGTTCGACGCCGTCGACGATGCCTTCAACGATTTCCTCGGCTGGGTGATCGACGACGTGCGCATCGAGAGCATCGACGGCCCGGTGACCTACTGCACGGGCAAGACGAACTCGCTCGGCTGCGTGCCGTTCATCACGACGACGGGTGTTCCGAGCGTCAGCTCAGCCGCCCCGTTCCGGATCGTCGCCAACGACACGGTGAACGAGGTCGGTCGCCTCTGGTACGGCTTCAAGAAGTCGAACCTGAACTTCCACGGCGGCAAGCTGTGCGTCAAGTCGCCGCTGCAGCGGCTCACGCACAAGACACCCAAGCAGACCGGCGCGCCGCCGTGTTCGTGGACGCTCTCGCGCAACTTCAACGCCCGCATCCAGGGCGGCCTCGATCCGCAGCTGACGCCCGGTCAGACGGTCTTCGCCCAGTGGCGGGGTCGCGACCCGAGCGAGCCACAGGGCTTCGGGAACATGCTGACCGACGCGGTGAAGTTCACGATCGCGCCCTAGCAGGGAAGTCCAGGCACGCTTGTCCAGCGGGGATCGCCCCCCTACGGGCAGATCGTGAAGCTCACACCGTTCGAGAGATTGTCACCCCAACCGGTGGGCTCCGTGGGGTCGCGTTGGCGCACTTGGAAGTGCATTGTCTGGCCAGCCGTCAGCAGGCCCGTCGTGTCGTTCTGGATCGTGGCGTTGATGTCCCAGCGCAGTTGGTCGCACATCGTTGCGCGGCAGCTTGCGAATGGATCGACGCAGCCAACGCTCTTCGACTTGGCCACTGGCGTGCGCGAGAAGGGGGCCTTCACGCACAGCTTGCCGGCGTGAAAGTTCAGATTGGCCTTCTTCAAGCTGTACAGCCCGAGCCCCGCCTCGGACGTGACGTTGTCATTCGAGCGCACGTTCCAGGCCGACGTGGCGCTAACGGACGGCAAACCGAGGTCGGTCGTCAAGAATGGAATGCAGGCGTTGGAAGCCGTCTTGCCCGTGCAGTACGACGCCGGCTGTCCGAGAAGGCGCTCGACCTCGGCAGCTCGCCAGGCGGCGAGGTCGTCCCATGGGCCGTTGAGCACCATGTCGTCGAAGTCGATTCCTTGGCCTTCGAAGTACTCACGCTCGCCAGGGTACTCGCAACCCACCAGCCAATCGGCGGGCTTCCGGAGCGCTGAGGGAATGCCGTCCGAGTCGTCGTGGCAGTACATCTCGTCCGCCATGCCGCTCGGCCTGGGTTTGTCCGGTGCGTTGATGTACGCCGCGATGTCCAGGGCGTCTTGATTGCTCAGCGTCTCGGGGTCGTCGTAAGGCATGTGCTTCTGTACGTATGCGGCGAGCACGGGTGTCCGGTAGAACGCGGCTCCGCGTGAATAGCCATCTTGGATCCCCCACAGCGCCGGGATCCGAGGCCGTTCCTCACCGGTCCGGTATTCGCCGGCCCCGGGACCGTCCTCGTTGTGGCAGTCCGAGCAACTGCCGGCATAGAGTGAGGCACCCCGAACCGGGTCCGCACGCATCGAGGAGACGCCGGCGATGGACGGTAGCCGGGGCCCTGCTTCAGGCGGCAGCAGGTTCCAGTCATTCCTCATGGCCGGATCGATGATGCCGTCGGACACCCAGTGGACATAGTCCACGAGGGCGATCATGACTGGATCGTCCTTCGCGGGGGCTCGCTCTGCGTTCATGCAGTTGCGGAAGCAGTCGATGATCGAGTCCTCGAGATCCCGGTGGTAACCGAGCGGGCGGAAGTACGGGCCGAGTCCAGTGTCCGGATCCGGCTGGTACTTGCTTGGCGACTGGTACACCGGGGAGCCGAACGGCACGTGCCCACCGGTGAAGTGACAGCTCGAGCATGCTGTTACCGTCGTCACGTACGGCTCCCCGGTGTCGGGGTATGCCGTGTTTCCGTCAGGCCCCAGCGTCTCGCTGGTGTGGTGCATGTAGAGATAGCCGAGGGATACGCTGGGGGGCGCCGTGTCGATGTCGCGGCATTGGAACCACGTCGCCATGGCGTCGCAGTCAGGTTCGACGAGGTCGTGGCCCTCGAAGCCAAGGTCGCTAGCAACAGCCATACTCATGGCAATTGCGGCGGTGCCCGCGAGTGCGAAGTGCGTGCGGCTCTTCATTTCTGGTCTCCAAGAAGAGGGGTGGGAGTCCTGGTGAGCGGGCACCGAGTGGCGCCTTTGGAGGAAGCAGCGAGGAGCAGGACCAAGATCCGTGCCACCCCCCTTGGCGGCACCGGCGCGCCTACCAAGCACCGACGCAGTCCAGGATCCGGAAGACCGAGTCCAGAATCCTTCACCACGAAGAGCTCGAGCAGCGCAGTCGGAGCAGGCGCGCGTCAGTCGTCCAGGCGCTCGAGCTGGGCGCGCGCGGCCGCGTAGGTCGAGTCCAGCTCGAGCGCGCGCTCGTAGGCGCGGCGCGCTTCGTCGATCGAGCCCAGCTCCGACAGCACGCGCCCGCGCAGGGCGTGCAGGCGCGGGTCCAGCGGCTCGAGCACGAGCGCGCGGTCGAAGGCGTCCAGCGCGCGCGGGAAGAAGCCCGCGTTGGCGGCCGCGGACCCCAGGGCCAGCAGCGGCTCGATGCTGTCGCCCGTGATGCGCAGCGAGGCCTCGATGGGTGCGATCGCACGCGCGGGGTGCCCGAGCTTCATGCGCGACACGCCGAGGTTGTAGTGGGCCTGCGCCAGCTCGGGGTCGAGGCGCACGGCCGTCGCGAAGGCCGCCTCCGCCTCGGCGTCCTGTCCGGCCAGCGCGTAGAGCTTGCCGATCTCCTGGTGCGCGTCGACCTCCTCGGGGTCGGCGTCGAGGGCGCGCTGCAGCAGCTCGAAGCCCTCCTGCAGCTCGCCCCGCTGTACGTGGATGCGCGCCATCCGCACGATGTCGTGCACGAAGTCTCCGGCGCTCAGGAACGACTCCAGGATGCCGCCGAGGTCCTCGCCGTCGATCGCGCGGCGGAACACGCGGCGCACCTCACCCTCCGCGTCGAACACGAAGGTCGCGGGCAGCGGGATGCGTTCGGGGTCCTCGAAGAAGGCCGCGAGCAGCTCGCCGTCGGCCAGGAACTGCGGGTAGGCCACGCCCAGCTGCTCCAGCAGCGCGGCGTCCTCTCCGCCGGGGTCGACGTTGACGCCGACGAAGTCGACGGCGCCCGCGAGCTCGCGCGCGAGCTCCGCGAGGTGGGGGAGCTCGGCGCGACAGGGCGCACACCACGGCGCCCAGAAGTTGACGACCGCCGGACGGCCGCCCGGGGCCAGCGCGGCGCGCGCGCCCGCCGGCCCCTCGGCGCGGAGCGCCTCGTGGTCCAGGGACGCGCCGACCACGGCGGGCGGGCGGCTCTCGTCGGGCCAGCGCGGAACGTCGAGGACCTCGGCCTCGCGGCGCCCCTCGGTCAGCACGAGCAGCTTGCCGACCTCGAGGTCGCGCCACGTTTCGGTCGCGCCCGAGGGCCACGCCACGGTCACGCTGTCGATCGAAGTCGCCGCTCCCAGGCCGAAGTGCAGCTCGAGGGGCACCTGGCTCTGGAAGCCCTCGGTGACGCGCAGGTGGTCGCGCTGCCGCAGGCCGTTCGCCTCGAGCGTCGCCACCGCGCCCAGCGCGTGCGCCTCGCCCGACGTCGCGCGCAGCCGCACGCGCGCGAAGGAGCGCGGAGGACCGGTGTTCTCGAGGACGCGCAGGCGCTGGAGGCTCAGGTGCGCGAGGTCCAGGTCGCCGTCCCCGTCGACGTCCACGGCCACCGCCGAGCGCCCGTCGTCGTCGAAGTCGAGGCCCAGCGCGTAGCCCGCGTCGTAGAGCCGCTCGGCCGAGCCGTCGGCGTTGAAGAACAGGTGGTCGCGCTCGTAGCCGCTGAACGACCCGCGCCAGTCCGGGTCCTTCGTCGAGGGCAGCAAGCGCCGCTCCTCGCCCTTCTCGAACGTCTCTGCGTCGACGACGACCTGCCGCCAGTAGAAAGTTCACCAGTCCGGCAGGTCGGGATCGCTGTTCGACGTGTAGCCGTTGGTGACGAACAGCTCGCGGTCGCCGTCGTTGTCGAGGTCGAAGAACAGCGAGGCCCAGGCCCAGCCCGCGTCGGCGATGCCGAGGCGCGCGGCGATCTCCGTCCAGCCGCCGTCGGGACCCTGCTGGAACAGCTGGTCCCCGGCGCCCATCTTGCGCACGCGCCGGCGCAACTCGGGCTCGAGATTCGTCGCCAGCGGCGCGATGCGGTTGCCCGCGTGCGAGTACATGTTGGACAGGTGCAGCGCCCAGCGACCGGTGTTCTCGTGGTCGGCGAGCGTGATGCCCATCGTGTACGAGAGCTCGCCGGAGAGCAGGTGTCCCGCGCGCAGCGCGAACCGCCCGTCGCCCTCGTTCTCGTAGTAGCGGTTCGGGCCCCAGTCGTTGCCCTCGATCAGGTCGGGGTCGCCGTCCTCGTCGAAGTCGAAGAAGCCCGCGACGAACGTGTACTGGCGCCCGGTGATGCCTCGCGCGTCCGACTCCTCGGTGAAGCGCAGCTCGCCCTGGTTGACGAACAGCAGGTTGTCGCCGCCGTCGTTCGCGATGTAGGTGTTGAAGCCCTCCAGGCCGGAGCGGGAGTCGGAGTGGACCGCGAGCAGCAGGTCGAGGTCGCCGTCGCCCTCGATGTCCGCGGCCGTGATGCCCTGGACGGCCAGCCCGCGCACGCCGCGGGGCAGCGTGAACTCCAGCGCCTCGTCCAGCCGCACCCACGCGCCCTCGCGACGCGTGAACACCGGGATCCAGGCGCGTTCGCCCTCGTAGCGGCCGACCTGCGAGCCCACGAGCTCCTCCAGGCCGTCGCCGTCGAGGTCGAGGAACAGGTAGGCGTAGCCGGCCTCGTCGGGGATCGAGAGCGGCAGGTCGCCGCGGACGAAGCCGCCGCGGCCGTCGTTCAGGAAGAGGACTGCGTCCTGGTTCCGGCGCGTCGCGAGCAGGTCCGGGAAGCCGTCGCCGTTCCAGTCGAGCGCGCTGACGCCGCCGACGGTCAGCAGGTGCCGCTCGTCGACGGAGCGCTCGTTCAGGGCGCGGTTCGTGGCCGTCTCGTTGAAGTGGAAGCCGACCGCGTCGGTCACGTCGCGAAAGCGCGCGGCCGGAGCGGCGAGCGTGTGCCCTTCCTCGAGCTCGACGGCCGCGAGGCGCCACGCGCCCTCGACCCGACGCCACGACGTGCGCAGCGTGGCGTGCAGCTCCGCGCGTCCTCCGCCGACCCGGGGACCGGCCAGCTTGAAGTGCGCCAGCCCGAAGGCCGACTCGCGGTCCTCGGCGAGCAGGAACTCGAAGAACTTGGCCTTGGCGCGCTCGACGACGGTCCACGACTCGACGTGGGCGCGCAGGGTCTCGACGAGCTCGTCCGGCCCGCGCAGCGCGGCGTCGCTGCCGTGCAGCTCGCGGATCGCGAGGCTCGCGTCCGGCACCGCGCGCCCCTCGTCGGGACGCGGGAAGCGCGCCGCGCAGTCGTCGGTCAGGCCCGCGCGGACGAGCTCCCAGTCGAAGGTCTGGAGGCCCTTCACCATGCTGGCCTTCCAGGCCTTGGCGACGACGCCCGACGCGTCCTCCGACACCGCGATGTCGGTGACCCACGCCGCGGGGCGCGGAACGAGGGCCTCGTCCTGGAACGACGGCAGCGCCGCGCAGGCGAGCAGGAGGGTGCCGAGGGAGAGCATCATCGCCGCCCGGTTGATACCACAGCCGGCGCGGCGAGAGGCTCGCGCGGCTCGCGTTCCCGAGGCGTCCGCGAGCGCCGAGCGGGTCCCGGCGTCCCGGCCCACCTGGCGCGTCGCGCGTCCGCGGGCCCGCACCGGAGTGGAGGACGCGCTTCCGGCGCTGGAAGACGGCTTCAGCGGGCTGCCAGGGCGGCGCGGGCCGCCGCCCGGGCGCGCTCGCGCTCCCGCGATCCGGCGCGCCGGCGCTCCGCGAACGCGGCGACGAACGCCTCGCCCGCCGCGGCCTCGGCGCGCCAGGGCCGGTCGCGAATCCACGCGCGAAGATCGAGCTCGCCCGCGCCGAGGCCGGCGTCGGTCGCATCGGCCGCGTCCGCGCTCGCCCACCGGGTGCGCGCCGGTTCGGCGCCGGGCTCGGCCACGAGCGGCGGCAGCGCCGCGCCCCGCGGCGTCCACCACGGCTCGACCGGAGCGAGCGCGAGGCCGCGATCCGCG
>CAYGPA010000057.1:0-16741 GCA_964351535.1 uncultured Planctomycetaceae bacterium | reverse complement strand
TCCGGGTGCGAGTCGCTCGGGCTCAGCGGCGCGACGGCTTGGGCGAGTAGTGTTCGCGGACGAAATCGGCCCAGCGGGCATCCAGCTCGAAGGGTGACAGGTCGAGGGCCTCGCGAAGGACGTCCTTGAGCGGCCGGCGGTCCTTGACGCCGCGGACGATCACGGGAAAGGCGGGGCCGTGCGCCCGCACGACGAAGTCGCACAGCGACCAGGAGAACATGTGCTGCTCCGGGGTCAGCTCGCCGGTTTGCTTTCCGAAGAGCTCGAGGAGCGAGGGGGCCTCGTCGCGGTCGACGGCCTGGCGGACGGAGCTCTCCCACCGGCCGAACCGAAAGCGGCGCATCGTGTCGGACTCGACGTAGCAGTAGTGGCGGACGCCGTCGAACATCTCGACCTCGTAGAGGTGCGCCAGGCCCGCGTCGAGCCAGCCGCCCCCCACGTTCCCCGGCCAGACGCCGTCGAAGACGTTGGACAGCAGGCAGTGAACCGTCTGGTGCACGATGGCCTGGTGCAGCTCGGCCTCTTCGTGCAGGTGACTCTTGTCGTAGTGGATGGAGACGAAGGGTTGCGCGCCCATCAGCTTCGACTGCGTGCTGGACTCCTGCCCGGTGTAGCGCAGCGAGCCCCGCCGCTGATCCGCCTCCCGGGACCAGACCAGCACGTGCGTCCGGCCGAAGAAGTCGGCGTCCGTTGCCGCGAGCTGCTCGCAGAGGCGTGCGTACAGGGACTCGAGGCGTTCGAGGGTCAGGTGCATGCCGTCGTGGCAGCGCTGCTTGGGTCGGACGGCCTCGGCGTCGTACTTCGGGACGTCGAAGGTCACCCGGAAGTGCGCGGACTCGCCGTGGACGAGGTCCTTCTCCATGAACTCGTCGATGCCGTCGACCTCGGACCGCCAGGTCCGCGCGGCGGCCGCGCGCGCGACCTCCGCGGGGTCGGTCTCGGCGGCGACCTCGCACTTCGGACAGTCCACGGTTCCCGCGCCCGCGCAGTCGACGCAGCGCAGGCGCACGGAGCAGAACCGCGCCACGACGCCCTCGGGGCAGGCGCTGCGCTCGCAGGGCTTGCAGGGCAGGACACCCTCGCCATCGCACTTGCGGCACTCGGCGGGTGCGAGCGCGAGCAGCATCCCGGTCGCGAGCAGCGCGATCACGGCTCCAGCACCCCGGCCAGGAAGCCGGCCAGCTCGCGCGAGTAGCGCTCCGCGCCCAGATCGGTCAGGTGGCCCGGGTCGGCGTAGTTCTCGACCGCATACAGCGAACGGAGATCGGGACGGAAGAGCGCGCCGTTCTGCTCGTAGAGCGCGACCTGCTCGGGTGTGAGGTCCTTCTCGCGGAAGCCGGGCAACTGCATGAAGACCAGGCGAATGCCGTGCCGCTCGCACAGCCGGGCGAGCTCGCGACTGTAGATGGTGGCCGCGCGGTGCCGCCTGGGATCCGCCAGGTCCACGGGGAGCACGCCGGAGATCGCGCGCTGGATCGGTACGCGCTCGGCCTTGTTGCTGACCTTCTCCAGACCCTGCTGATAGGACGGCGACGCCGAGTCGATGCGGAACCAGCCGAGGTGCTCGAGCTGGTGCGCGAGGGTCCCGAGGGCGATCGGCGGCTCCTCCGCCCAGTACGGGTTGCGCCAGCCGTGGAGGCGTTCGGCGACCGGTCCGGCGAGTTCCTGCCGCGGCGCGAGGGCGTTGCGCAGGCGACCGTACAGCATGCGCACGATGTCCTCGGGACCGCGCCCGAGCGCTTCGAGCGCCAGCTCGACGTGGAAACCGCGGCGATCCATCGGCGCGATCCAGGCATCGATCCCCCGGGGCTCGCCGTCGCGCACGGAGCGCCCCTCCGCCTGGGGATCCTTGAACCGATAGGGCGCCTGGACGACGAACCGCGCCGCGTCCCTGGGGCTCATGAAGGCGGTGAGCGACGGATGGGGTCGATCCGGCTGGTCGACGCGCCCCACCTCGATGCAGACGACGCGCGGAGCGGCATGGTCGCGCAGGTAGGACTCGAGCTGGAGGAAGTTGACGTGTCGCGGCTCGCCCATGACGGCGAGGTTCACCGGGCGCTCGACGGATACGCCACGCGCCTCCAGCTCCTGCCGGACGACGAGGGGTCGCACACCGCGCGACGTGCACGAGCTGCCGAGGAAGACGATCTGCGCGTCGCCCTCCGCGGGCCGCTGCAGCTCGCGCAGGGCGGCGAAGCGCCAGTCCGCGCAGAGGTACCAGCGCTGGGCGCGGGAGACGAGCAGGCAGAGCCCGCAACCGAGGGCGTAGAACAGCGCGGTCCGGGTGCTCTTTCGAAGGAGGAAGTTCAAGGTTCGGCGATCCGACGGAGATCAGAACTGGAAGTAGATGAACGGGGAGGCCGCCATGGCCCCGAGCAGGCCCGTGACGAGGACGAGGACGGCTGCCTGCACCACAGACGGTGCTGCGACCCAGCGGTTGCGCAGATTCTCGTGAATCCACGCCTTCGGCGAGAAGTGGATGGCCGCGGCGATCGCGAGCGCCGCGAGGCCGAGTGCGCTCAGGCCGCCGAAGGCGTGCTCGAAGTCGAACAGGGAGCCCAGCATGTCGACCGAGCCCTGAAGCCCCCGGTTGTTCTCCGCGAGCGTCCCGTTGCGGAAGAACAGCATGCTGAGCGCCACGAAGTGGAACGTGCGTGTGCGGCGCCAGAATCTCTGAAAAAGACCGCGACTCTCGCGCTGCTCGGCAGTCGTACGGGGCAGAAACGAGGTCGCGAACATCGCCACACCGTACATCCCCCCCCAGATCACGTAGTTCCAGCCCGCCCCGTGCCACAGCCCCGTCAACAGCATCGTCGCCATCAGGTTGCGCGCGAGCCCCAGCCTGCTGGAGCGCGTGCCTCCCAGGGAGATGAACACGTAGTCCCGAAACCAGCTGGTCATCGAGATGTGCCACCGGCGCCAGAACTCGCTCAGGTCCTGCGACAGGAACGGCCGGTCGAAGTTGATCGTCAGCGAGTAGCCCAGACACGCGGCGCAGCCGATGGCGATGTCCGAGTAGGCCGAGAAGTCGAGGTAGAACTGGAACAGCGCTCCGTACACGCCGCACGCGATCTCGATCGGGTGGTAGCTCCCCGGGTCGGCGTAGACGGGGTCCACGACGTACTTCCCCACGACGTCCGCCAGGGCCACCTTCTTGACCATCCCGACCAGCATCAGGAACAGTCCGCGCTGCGTGCGGCCGTCGTCGTACTGCGCCGGGCGATCGAGCTGTGGAAGAAACTCCTTCGCCCGGACGATCGGACCCGCCACGAGCTGCGGGAAGAACGCCACGAACAGCGCGAACTTCAGCAGCGAATCGGTCGGCTCGATCTCGCGCCGGTAGATGTCGATCGTGTAGCTGAGCGTCTGGAACGTGTAGAAGGAGATCCCGACCGGCAGCACGATGTCCCAGCGCACGAACTCCCCGGTCGCCCCGAGCCCCACGGCGCGCAGGGCCTCGTGGAAGTTCTCGGCGAAGAAGTTGGCGTACTTGAAGTAGCCCAGCAGCCCGAGGTTCGCGACCAGGCTGGCGATCAGCAGCAGGCGCCGCCGACCGCTCGCCTGGGTGCGGTGCAGCGCGGCCCCGAGGTAGTAGTCGACGACCGTCGAGAACAGGATCAGGACGACGAACTTCGCGTTCCAGCTCATGTAGAACACGCAGCTCGCCAGGAAGAGCAGCGCGAACCGAGCCCAGCGCGCCCGCGAAATCGTCCAGTCGGGGGAGAACACGGCCACGAAGGAGAAGACGAACGTCGTCGAGTTGAAGGACATGCGGAGCAGGCGCGGCCTGGCGGAGGTCCCGAGCCCGGGGGCCGCGGACGGGTAGAGGTCCCACCGGCCGTCGGCGAGCGCAGTCATAGCGCCGGCAGCCTGCAGGCACCAGTTCGGGCGCGAAGACTCCAGCCGGACGGGCGCTCGATACGATGTCGCCTCGGGCGTCGTGCAGACGAGCGCGTGCCCCTCCGCCTTGGCCGTCCTGCGATGCCCCACCTGCGGGAGCGAGTCTCCCGCGACCAGCCAGCGCTTCGAGTGCGCGTGCGGTGGCCTGTTCGACGTCGAACACACGCCTCGCCCGCTGGAGACCCGCCTGTTCGACGCGCGCCTGTTCCGGGCTCAGCCTCCGCTGAACAGCGGCGTGTGGCGCTTCCGCGAGCTCGTCTACCACCGCTTCCCCCGCCAGGCGATCGTCAGCCTGCACGAGGGCAACACGCCGCTCTACGCGTCTCCGGAGATCGGCGACTACGCGGGCGTCGACGACCTGCACCTCAAGCACGAGGGATTGAATCCCACCGGCTCGTTCAAGGACCGCGGCATGACCGTCGCCGTCAGCCGGGCGCGGGCATCCAACGCGACCTGGGTGGCCTGCGCCTCGACCGGCAACACCGCGGCCAGCATGGCGGCCTACGCCGCGGCGGCCGGCCTGCGGGCCCTGATCGTCGTACCCGAGGACGGCACGGCGGTCGGGAAGCTCAGCCAGGCCATCGCGTACGGCGCGCGCAGCGTGCTGGTGCGCGGGGACTTCGACGCGGCGATGGGAACCGTGCGCGAGCTGGCCCGGCGCGGCGAGGTCTACCTGCTGAACTCCCTGAACCCGTTCCGCATCGAGGGGCAGAAGAGCATCCTTTTCGAGCTCATCCAGCAGCTGAGCTGGAAGCCGCCGGACTGGATCGTGTTTCCGGCCGGCAACCTCGGCAACTGCGCGGCGTTCGGCAAGGCCCTCCGCGAGGCCCGCTCACGCGAGCTGATCCGCTCCACGCCGCGCCTGGCCGCGGTCCAGGCGAGCGGTGCGAACCCGTTCTCCAAGGCCTTCCAGGAGGGCTTCCGCGAGCTGCGACCGCTGCGGGCGAAGACCGTGGCCAGCGCGATCCGGATCGGCGCGCCGGTGTCCTACACCCGCGCCGTCCAGGCCATTCTCGACACCGACGGGGTCGTCACCGAGGTCGACGACGAGGCCATCCTGGATGCCAAGGCGGTCGTGGACGCGGCGGGAATCGGCGCCGAGCCCGCGAGCTGCGCCGCCGTGGCCGGGGTTCGCCGCCTGGTCGCGGAGGGCTTCATCCAGCCCTGGGACCGGGTCGTCTGCATCCTGACGGGCCACATCCTGAAGGACCCCGAGACCACGCTGGCCTACCACCGCGGCGAACTGGGGGTCACGGCGGCCCACGCGAATCCGCCCGTGGTCCTGGATGCCGACCCCGACGCATTTGGGAAAATCTTGGACAGCGACTGAGCGGGCGCCTCCGACCGAAGTCTGCGGACGCGATCTCCTTCCATCTCGTCGCAAGAACCGCTCAGATGACCGGGTCTCCGGATCCGGGATTCCCCCCTCCTGAGCGGCCTTCCCGCGACCCATGGTGCACTCTTGAAACACGACGAACTCGAGCGAACGACGAGACCTCGCATGCTTCAGTTCTGGAGGTTCGTCCGCGTGCCCCTGGCGCTGTTCCTGGTCGCGTTCAGCGTCGGCTCGATCCTCCTCGCGGGATCGGTCCAGGGTCTGCGCGCGGACGTCGACGGGGTCGTGGGGAGCCTCCGCAGCGTGGATGCGCTGCACCAGAGCCTGCTGGGCCGGAGCCTGCGGGGCGACGACGCGCGGGTGCGAGCAGGCGAGGTGCGGGAGGAGGTCGCGCGGGTCCAGGTCCACCTCGGCGACGTCGAGTCCGGGAAGGCCGACGAGCGCAAGGAGCTGCTGCGCGAGGTGCTGGCGGCCCTCGAAGGCGCCGAAGCCGGCACGGAGGGTCGCATCGAGGCGGCGACGCTCGGCCTCGAGCGGCTCGAGGACCTGCTCCGAAGCGAGGCGTCCGGCATCTCCCGGCAGCTCGGCGATCGCTGGGACCTGCTGATGGGCATCCTGGCGATCTCGCTGCTCGCGGGGCTCGGGGTGTTCCTGCTCGCCGAGGCACTCGTGCGGGAGCGCCACCGCGCCGAGGAGCTGCGCCACCTCGCGTCCACCGACCTCCTGACCGGCCTGCCGAACCGAGCCGGCATCCAGCAGCTCGCCGAGCGCGAGCTCGAGCGCGCATCCCGCGAGGGCACGGCGTGCGGGGTCCTCCTCGTCGATCTCGACATGTTCAAGCAGGTCAACGATCGCTTCGGCCACCGCGTCGGAGACGACGTGCTGCGCGGGGCCGCCGAGCGCATGCAGCGTGCCCTGCGCCGCTACGACATGGTCGGCCGCTACGGAGGGGACGAGTTCCTCGTCCTCATCCCGCGGTGTGACGAGACCCGCCTGCGCTCGGTCGCCGCGCGCCTCTCGAGGTGCCTCGAGCCGGCGATCGAGAGCCCCCGCGGCACCCACCAGCTCTCGTTGAGCATCGGCGGGGTCTGCTCCGCCGGGGCCGCGCCGGTCGCCGACCTCGTGCACCGCGCCGACCGCGCCCTCTACCGCGCCAAGAAGGCCGGCCGCAACCGCTGCGTGCTCGAGCCGGTCGAATCGACCGCCTGACCCTCGCCAGCCGCCTGACCCTCGCCCGCCGCGTACCCGGCCCCGCCCGTGATACGCTGGACGGTGACGAGGTGGATACGTGGGAACGGCAATCTACATGATGGCCGCGGTCGCCCTTTGGGGCGGCCTGCAGCGCGACAAGGCGCCCGCGCAGGACCCGGCGGCGGAGCTGGGTCGTGTGCGCTGGTCCGGATCGCTCGACGAGGCCCGCGCGGCGGCCGCGCGCGAGGTGCTTCCGGTGGCCCTGCTGTTCCAGCGCGTGCCGGGCTCGGAGGAGGCGAGGAAGTTCGGAGAGACCGCGCTCAGCCACCCACTGCTCGTCGAGGTGCTCGAGACCGAGTTCGTCCCCGTCCGGGCGATCAAGAACGACCCGCTCAACGAGTCCATCCTGGAGCGCTACGGCGAGTCGGACCGCGGCGGACCGGTGCTGCGCATCCTGGACGCCCACGGCAGCGACCTCGTTCCGCGCCGCGACGACGTCGTCGACACCCACGGTCTGGCGACCCGGCTGATCGAGGTCCTGGGAGCCCTCGGACACGCCGTGCCCGGCTACCTGCAGCTCGTGGCCGAGGAGACGGCGCCCGGACCGCTGGAGCGCGCGTGGATCGAAGCCCCCGACCGCGCCGAGGGTGAAGTGCACCTCGCGAACATCCCCGGCGTCGTGGGCACGCGAGCCGCGGTCTTCGCCGGGCGCGACACGATCGAGGTCGCCTTCCGCCCCGCCACGCTGACGTTTCGCGACCTGCTGACGAAGGCCGCCGCCGTCGACGCCGCGAGCTTCGTCTTCGCGCGCACCGATGCCCAGCTCGACACGGCGCGTCGCGTGCTCCACGGGCGCGCGCGCCGCATCGACGAGACCCCCGAACACGCGCCGCTCGAGCAGGACAAGCCGCACCTGAAGCGCTCGCACCTGCGCTACCTGCCGCTGACGCCGATGCAGGCGATGCGCATCAACTCCGACCTCGCGACCGGGCACGACCCCGCCCGCTGGCTCAGCCCGCGGCAGATCCGGCTGGCCGTGCTGCTCGCGCGCGGCGAGAGGCTGAGCCCCAGCCTGCTGTCGAACCTCGAGCCCCCGGCGAACTTCTTCGACGTGGCGAGCTACGAGCGCGAGATCCACCGCCGCCTGAAACAGTCGCTCGAGAAGAGCGCCGAGCAGTGACGCGCGGACCGCGGCCAGCCAGGGCGCGGCGGGGCCACGAATCGCCGTGTGGGCTCCGGGAGGCGCGGCTCGCGTTCGCCGGACCGTTTGCGCAAGATGGATGGCCCAACCCACTCCAGCACCCATCTCGAACTCCATGAAGCAGTCGATTTACGCGCTCTCGCTCCTGTTCCTGGTCTCCTCGTGCGGCGGCGAGGACAACGCCCCGAAACCCGCCGGGCAACCGCCCGTCGACGAGCATGCGGGGCACGACCACGGTCCGGGCGAGCACGGCCAGGGCGGAACGGCCTCCACCGCCGCGCCCCGGGACGGCGAGGCCGCGACGCGCGCCGCCGGCCAGCCGCTCGTCTTCGAGATCCAGGAGGGCTGGTCCGAGGAGCCGCCCGAGAACAACATGCGCCTCGCGCAGTTCAGCCTGCCCGCGGCGGAGGGCGACAGCGCCGACGCGGAGGTGATCCTCTCCTACTTCGGACCCCAGGGGGCCGGAGCGCTCGACATGAACATCACGCGCTGGTGTGGGGCCTTCTCGCAGCCCGACGGCTCGCAGACACGCGACAAGATGCAGATGTCGAACCGCCGCGTGAACGGCATCGCGGTCTCGGAGTACGACATCCGCGGAACGTACCTCGGGATGCGCGGCGGCGAACAGAACGCCGACTACCGCATGATCGTCGCGCTCGTCGAGAGCGATCACGGACCGTACTACGTCAAGCTCACGGGCCCCGAGAAGACCGTCGAGAAGTGGCTGGCGAGCTTCCGCAGCTACGTCGGCTCGGGCTGCGCCTGAGAGCCCGTTCGCACGAGCCGGTCGCACGACCCGGGACGGAGGCGAACCCCGGGCTCGCGAGTCCGGACGGGCTCAGCGCCCGGCCGGTCGATCGCGCGGCGCGACGCGCCTCCAGATCGAGACCCTCGGCACGTCGCCGTGACCGGCGCCGCCGCACGAGGTGCGTTCGTCGCTCTCCCACGCGTGCTCCAGGCCGGCGAAGGCCTCGCCGTGCAGGAGTCGCGCGGCATGGCCCGCGGGCTCCCGGGCGCAGGCCTGCGTCGAAGCGGGCAGCAGCAGGTGCTGCACGCGCCGCTCGTCCAGCACGGAGCGCAGGGCCTCGGGACTCGACCCCAGCACGGTCGACCAGCCGGCGTCCTCGGCACCCGCGACGAGACGCGAGGCTGCCACGGGTCGTCGCGCGAGACCGGCGATCCACCCGTCCCATGCGGGAGGCGCCAGCACCGCTCCCGCGGGAACGGCCTGCGCGTTGTTCCAGGCGGCCGGGCGCGGCGTCGAGTCGCGCAGCCAGGCGCAGGCGTCCGCCCGCGCGCGCGACCGGGCGGCTCGCTCGGAGCGCTCGCCCCGGTCCACTCCCGCGCGGAGGTCGCCCTCCCCCCGGGCCAGGCTCGAGAGGCCCGTGGGGATCAGCATGCCGAGGAGCAGCAGCGCGACGACGACACGCGGCGCCGGAGCCCCGACCGCGAGCGCCGCAGCGAAGGCGACCCCGAGCGCCAGCAGGAACGCCGGTCCGGGTCCCGGCGCGAGCACCTCCCCCGCGCCGAACGAAGCGACGACGAGCAGCAGCGCCCGCCGCGGCGCGTCGAGCCCGGTCCAGGCCGCCGCGACGCACACGGGCAGCGCGGCGAGGCTCACCAGCGTCGCGCGTCCGCCCGCGAGGCTCGAAGGCGCCGGCCGGCGCAGCGGAGCCCAGCGCTCCAGTCCCGCGCGCAGGCCGTCCAGTGCGCCCAGCGCCCCGGCCAGCGCGGCGACGATCCCGAGGGAAGCCGCGGCGAGGACCCAGCCCGCCAGGACCCGCCGGCGAGGACGGGCCACGAGGTCGACGCGCAGCACGCCGAAGAGGATCAACGGGGCGGCGAGCAGCAGGAAGAACGGTGACAGCGCCGCCTCCGCGGAGGAGGCGCCGCCCTCGGCCAGCGCCGGCGCGACGCCGAAGCGCGCGATGCCGCAGACGACGCCGGCGGTCGCGCAGAAGAGAATCCCGGAGCGGCGCGCGTCCGCTGCGCGCGCGGGGTCGCTCGCGCCACCGACGACCAGCAGCGCCGCGACGACTCCGAGCGACGCGCCGAGCGTCGCCGGCGACAGGAGCGCCGCGAGGCCGGCGAGCAGCCCGCCGCCGAGCGCGAACGACAGGCCGTCGATCGGGTCGCTCGGACGCAGCGCGCCCATCGCGGCGAGCAGGACGGCGGCGCCCAGCGCGAGCGCCCAGCCGTCGGGGGCCACGCGCGCGGCGAGGCCGAGCTCGATCGCCGCGGGATGGAGCGCCACGAGCAAGGCCGCGGTCAGGGCCGCGGCGGCCCGCGCGCGCGGAGCTCGACCTCCGACCAGAGCCGCCGCGCTCGCGGCCGCGAGCAGGACGGCCAGGGCGAAGCCGAGCGGCGATGCGGGCCGCAGCCAGCGCCGCAGGTCCGTCGGATCCACGCCGCGCAGCGCGGGCTCCCCGCCGGGGCGCGCGAGCCGACCGCGCGCCAGACGTGCGAGCGACGCGTGGTAGAGCGGCGGCCACGGCACGCTGCTACCCGCGGGCGGGATCAGGAAGCGATCGCGCCGCGGCGCGCGGCCCGAGGCCAGCGTCAACTCGACGAGCCGCAGGCGGTAGCAGGACTCGGCGTCGCCCTCCTCCGCGCCGTGATCGCGGTCGCTCGCCCGCACGCCGAAGGCCAGGAGCGCGAGCAGCGCGACCGCGACCGGGACGGCGAGGCGCTTCAACGACCGCCCGCGCCTTCGGAGCCCGCGGGCTCCCTCGCGCCCACGGCCGTGAAGGTCGCGATCCATTCGCCCACGAGCCGCGGGAGCTCGAGGTCGGTCAGCAGCGGCGGCCCGTCGGCGGCGACGTGCTCCGCGCCGGGCGTCGTCGCCGCCGCGTCGGGCTCGGGACCTCCGACGATCAGGGTCCGGAAGCCGACCGGCGCGGAGCCCTCGCGCCGCTTGGGCGCCACGGCGGTCAGGACCACGCCGGCAAGGGACGCGGGCGCGCCGGCCGAGGCTCCGGCGAGCCCGGGGACGAGGTGCACCGTGGACATGCCGCGCGCCACGAGATGGATGGGAACGTCGTCCGCGAGTCCGCGCAGCCCCGGCAGCTCGCGCAGGAATCGCGCGAGGTCCGGCCGGCCGTTCGAGCCGAGGGGGTACGGCAGGCGCGCGGAGAGCACGCGCGCCCCGAGCTCCGCGCCGACCTCGCGCCAGAGCGATCCGAGCGGCTCGGCGAGGATGGCCTCGGCGGCCTCCTCCGGAGGTGCCAGGAGCACGATCGCGCAGCGCGGCGCCTCGTCCGCGCGCACGCTCCAGGCCCACTCCGTCCCGCGCGGATCCTCGTAGGCGACGCCGAGCGGCCGCGCGACCCCGGGGGGCAGGGCGGTCCGCGAGCCGGCCTCGAGCAGGGCGGCGAAGTCCTCGGCGAGGAGCGCGGCCACCGGATCGTCGACCTCCGGAGCGGCGGGCGCGGCGACGCACGCGACCGGTACGGGGGCGGCGGCGACGGTCTCCGCGCCGCGCGTGGCCTCGAGCACCAGGTGCCAGACGCCGGGCTCGGAGAGCGGCGCGCGCACGTACATCTCGAAGCCGCGCGAGGTGAACGCGCGTGCGCCGATCGGCTCGCGGCGCGCGGACGTTCGCGCGCCGTCCGGCGCGATCCAGACGAGCTCGACGTCGACGTCGCCGGGTGCCGAAACGTCCCAGAGCGTCGAGACGCGCACCGTCAACGCCTGGCCGAGGCCCTCCGACGCCGGCGGGAAGGCGCCGGGCACCGCGCGGACGTCGAGCGCGTCGACGAGCAGGCAGAGATCGCGGCGCGCCGGCTTCGCGGCGGGGTCCTCGAGCACGCGCCGCGCGGCGTCGACGGCCTGGAGCGTCGGCGGGGCTCCCGCCGGCGCACCGCGCGGGTGGGCCGCGCGCAGCGACGCGCGTGCCGCGGCGCGTGCGTCGGGCTCGGCGCGCGTCCAGGCCTCGAGCAAGGCCGCGCTGCGCTCGAGGCGCAGCGCGCGCACGTGCTCGGTGCGGAGCGAGCCGCCCTGGAGCAGGAGCAGCCCGAGCAGAGCGACGGCCGGCGCGCTCACGGCCGGCCCCCCGCCGCAGGCGCGCGCTCGTGGACCAGACGCCCGCGCTTCAGCACGGCGCGCACGGGATTGCGGCCGAACTCGTAGACGAGGAAGCGGTGGTCGGGCACGTCGAGCACGACCAGGTCGGCGTCCTTGCCCGGCTCGATCGAGCCGAGGCGCGACCCCCGCCCCAGCGAGCAAGCGGAGTTCAGCGTGGCCGCCGTCAGCGCCTCCCCCGCCGTGAAGCGCAGGCGCAGGGCGGCCCAGGTCATGACCTCGGGCATGCTCTGACAGTAGCAGCTGCCGGGGTTGAAGTCGGTCGCGAGCGCCGGCGCCAGGCCGGCGGACACCATGCGGCGCGCGGGGACCTCGCGCTCGACGCGCAGGTAGAGGGGAACGAGCGGGCAGAGAACCGGGACGACTCCGGCGCGCGCCAGGGCGTCGATGCCCTCGTCGCTGACGAACTCGAGGTGGTCCGCGCTGGCCGCGCCGAGCTCCGCGGCGAGCTGCGCCCCGCCCAGCGACGTGAGCTGGTCGACGTGCATGCGCACGCCGAACCCGAGGTCGCGCGCGCGCTGCATCAGGCGGCGCGAGGCGTCGAGGCCGAAGACGTGCGCCTCGGTGAACACGTCGCAGTACTCCGCGAGGCCGAGCTCGTGCACGCGCGGCAGCATCTCCGCGCTCAGGAGCTCCACGTAGTCGTCGCGGCGATCGCGGTACTCGGGCGGAAAGTCGTGGGCGCCGAGGAAGGTCGGCACGAGCTCGACCGCGTGGCGCGCGCCGGCCTCGACGATCGCCTCGAGGCACTTGATCTCGTCCTCGAGCGTCAGGCCGTAGCCGCTCTTCGCCTCCACCGTGGTCGTGCCCATCTCGAGGAAGCGGTCGAGTCGCAGGAGCAGCCCGGCGACGAGCTCCTCCTTCGAGGCGGCGCGCACGCCGCGGACGCTGGAGAGGATGCCGCCGCCCGCCTCGGAGATCTCGACGTACGTGCTGCCGCGCGTGCGCATCTCGAACTCTTCTTCGCGCGTGCCGGCGAACACCGGATGCGTGTGCGAATCGACGAATCCGGGGACGACCGTGCCGCCGCCGGCGTCCCACGTGCGCTGCGCGCGGTGACGCCGGCGCAGCTCCGCCTCGGGGCCGACGTCGACGACCTGGCCGTCGTGGACGGCGACCGCCGCGTCCGCGAGGACCTCGATCGCGCCGAGCGCGTCCCCCGAACGCGGCGCGGTGCCGCGGGGAGTCGCGAGCTCTCCGATGCCGGTGACCAGCAGGTCCACCGGCCGTGTCGTGTCGCCGGACATGGGGCGCCGAGGGTACCCCGGGCCGCGGCGGGTGCCTATGCGCTTCGCGCGGTGCGGGCCGGGCCCATGGAGAGACGCATGCGGTGCGCGATGCGCTGGCGCGAGCGGAACATGATCATCTTCATGTTCGAAGGTCCGACCTTCAGCCGCGCGCCGGTCTCCGCGTACGACAGGCCGCCGACCTCGACGAGCTGCAGCGCGCGCTGGTCGCGCTCGCGCAGTGCCTCCCAGGCGCGCAGGTAGTGCTGCAGCAAGAGGATCCAGGAGAGCTCGAGCCGGCGCTGCTCCTCGACGTCCAGCAACCGACGCAGGGGGAGCGCGGAGCCGTCGACGGGCTCCAGGAGTCCCTGGGGCAGCTCCTGCAGCGAGAAGCGGTTGCGGCGCGATAGCGCGCGGCGCAGGACGTTCCCGGCGACGGTCCGCACCCACACGCGGAAGCTGCCCGCGTGCGTATCGCGAAAGCTGCCCGCGTACTGGAAGACGTTCACGAACGTGTCCTGCAGCAGCTCGTGCGGATCCATGGGCGCCCCGTAGCGCTGGACCAGGCCGCGCAGCCAGTGCAGGACCTCGAGCCGCGTCCAGCGGTAGAGCTCCTGGAACACCTCTTCGGACCGGTCGTCGCGAAAGAGCGCCATGAGGCCCGTCGCGATGCGCTCGCGGTGGCGCAGCGGGTCCTCGTCCGCCAGCCGCCGGCCGGGAACCCCGCGGGCTCCGAGCGACGCGAGCACCTCGGGGTCGAGGCTGGACGGGGTCCTGGAGCCGGGCGGGGCGACTTCGACGGCGGCAGCGTGGGCGATCATCGTGATCTCCCGATTGCACGCCCCGTGCCGGGACCCCGGAAGAAGGCCTCTCGATCGCCGCACGTACCTGTTTCGAAAGCACTTACGGACCTCCGGCGAGGGTGTCCGGGGCGGCGCGATCGGACCTCGTTGTTACGGGTGCGGAACACAGTTCGCGCCCAGGGAGAGGCTCCCGGAGCCCCGCTCGTGACCCGGACGAACGGACGGCGAGGCCGCGGCTTATGATGTTGCAGCTCCCCGGCGAGGGGACGCAGCGTCGACCCCTGCCGCGGGGATCGGTCCCGGCGCGCGCCGGGGTCCGCGCGGGCCGGAGTGGGCGGAGCCCCCGCGAATCGCGTTGATCCTCGACTTGCTCGCGGCCCTCGAGCCGCCACCTTTCCCCGAACCAGCGTCACCCTGGCTCGCTCTCGCCGCCCTCGTGGGGGCGGGCGCGGTGGCGACCATGCGGACAGCCCTGTGGCAGTCGCACCCCGATCGGGTCCTCGCGAGGGCCGACGCCGCGGGCGAGGCCGACGGGAAGCGCGTGCGCCAGCGTCTCGAGGCGCTGCTCGAGCGCGTCGAGCGCCTGACCGCCTCCGCGCGTCTCATCGAGGCGGTCCTCGACACCGTGTTCGTCCTGTGCGTCGCCACGTGGCTGCAGGACGTCGCGGGCTCCTGGCCGCTGCGGCTGCTCGCGAGCCTGGTCGTGGCCGCCCCGCTGCTGGTCCTCGCGGACTTCACGGTGCCGCAGGCGCTCGCGGCCCGCTTCGGCGACGACCTGCTCGTGCGCGGGCTGTCCGCCTTCGGCTACGCGCAGCTTCCGGTGCAGCCGCTGGCCGCGGTCTTCGAGGGTCTGCGCCGCGCGCTGCTGCGCGTGTTCCGAGCGCCGGAGCGCCACGTGGTCGCGCGGCAGATCGTCGAGGGCCTGCGCGACGTGATCGCGGAGACGGCGCTCTCGGGAGACCTCGGCGAGACCGAGCGCGAGATCATCGAGAACGTCATGGAGTTCCGCGACGTGGACGTCGCCGCGACCATGACGCCGCGCACGGAGATCTACGCCTGCGACGTCGAGGACGGCGTCGAGGGCGCGCTGCGCATCCTGGCCGACTGCGGTCACAGCCGCGTTCCCGTCTACGAGGAGAACCTCGACCGCATCATCGGCACGGTCTCCGCCCGCGACCTGGTGCAGGCGATGGCCGACGGCGCGATGGAGACGGCGGACCTGCACGACCTCGCGCGTCCGGCGACCTTCGTTCCGGAGACCAAGCGCGTCTCCGAGCTCTTCGTCGAGTTCCGGCGCAACAAGAACAAGTACGCCGTCGTCCTGGACGAGTACGGCGGCACCGCCGGCCTCGTGACCATGGGCGACATCCTCGAGGAGCTCGTGGGCGAGCTGCGCGACGAGTTCGACGCGGCCGAACCCGTCCCGGTGCGCCACGTCGACGAGCACACCGCGGAGATCGACGCCCACGTGCACGTGTCCGAGGTCAACGAGGCGCTCGAGCTGGAGCTGCCCGAGGAGGAGGACTACGAGACGCTCGGCGGCTTCGTGCTCGCCGAGCTGGGCCACTTCCCGACCCAGGGCGAGAGCTTCGAACGCGACGACGTCCACTTCTCCGTGCTGGAGGCGAACGACCGCCGCGTCCTGCGCGTTCGGGTGCGCAAGCTCGCCCCCGAGAAGGCCTGACCGTGTCCTCGCAGCGACTCCGTGACCAGGCGCTCCTGCTGCGCCGCTTCCCGTTCGGCGAGTCCTCGCTCGTGGTCCACGCGCTGACGCGGGACCACGGCCGCGTGCACCTGCTCGCGAAGGGCGTGTACCGCCCCAAGGCGGCCTTCTACGCCGCGCTCGATCTCTTCGACACGCTCGAGATCGAGTGGGCGCACCGTCCCGGGCGCGAGCTCGAGCCGCTGCAGGCGGCGTCGATCCTGGAGCGCCGGCATCTGGCGCGCGACCTGCCGCGCTACGAGGCCGCGGTGTGCGTGCTGGAGCTCCTCGGCATGGCCGCGCGGGAGGGCTCGCCCGCGCCGGCCCTCTTCGACCTCGGGGTGCGCGCCCTCGACGAGCTCGACGACGCGCAGGTGCCCGGTGCGCTCACGCTCGCCGTGTTCGAGCTCGGATTCCTGCAGGCCCTGGGCCTCGCGCCGGCCCTGGTCGCCTGCGCGGCCTGCGGCGGTGCCGCGCCGCCCGTCGATGCGGCGGGCTCGGAGCCGCGCGCGGCCTTCTCCGCGGGAGCGGGCGGTCGGTTGTGCCGTTCTTGCGCGGACGAGGCGCGCGCCGCGGGGCGGCGGGTCGGTACCCTACCGGTCGCCGTGCTCGAGCGGGCCGCCAGGCTCGGCGAGCGCGCGCGTCCCGATCGCGCGCCGTCGCGGCTCGCCGACGAGGAGCTCGAAGGCCTCGAAAAGGTGCGGGACGTGATCGCCCGCTTCCTCGAATACCATCTCGAGACGCGCCCCAAGTCCTACCGAGCCTTCCTGGCCGCCCCGCAGCGCAACGCGCCGCGTCGGACGGCCCCCGCGCCGCGATGACCTCTTCCCACCAAGCTGTCCGCATGCTCGACAAGCGGCTCCTCGCCCTGCTCTTCACGGTGCTCGTCGCCGGCGGCTGCAAGAGCACCCAGCAGTACTTCTTCGGGCCGGACAAGACGGAGGATCCCGCCGAGGTTCCCGCGGCCCTCGAGCGTGCGGCCGCCGAGGCCGAGGCCGGCGACCTGGAGCATGCGCTCGAGGTCGCCCTCGGCACGCGCGCGGCCCAGGGCCTCTCGCCCGAGCTGCGCGACCAGGTCGAGCGCACCGTCGAACGCTACGCCGCGCTGCGCATCGACGAGCTCGAGGCCGAGGGCACCGACCCCGGGGCGCTCGAGGACCTGATGGACTTCGACCTGCCCCGCCAGCTCGCCGTCAGCGCGGGCATCACCGCGGCGCGCCTGCGGCACGAGCAGGGCAAGTACAAGAAGGCCTTCGCGCTGATCCGCGAGCTGGACACGCAGTACCCGCAGCACCACGAGCG
>CAYGPA010000056.1:7367-16743 GCA_964351535.1 uncultured Planctomycetaceae bacterium | reverse complement strand
TACACCTACGCCGGCTACGCGCAGAGCCAGCTCAAGCGGATCAAGGGGCACCGCGGTCGAGCAGCACGAGGATGATCCCGTGCCGCGCGCGGCGGAGAATCAGGGTGCCGCGCGTCGCCCGCATCACCATGCGGGCCGGCGCGTCCCAGGACATCAGGCCGACCGCGCGTGCCACCTCGCGCATCCAGGTGATCGACAGGCCGGACAGGGAGTCGACGTTCTCGCCCTCCGACTCGCGCGCGTCCTGCCCCATCGAGAGCGCCGAGTTGGAGCGCTGCGGCTTGCGCCCGCCCTTCAGGGTGCCCTGCTCGCGGTCGCACACGGCGACGGGCACGCCGTCCTCGGTCGCGAGCACGACCGAACGAACCCCGGGAATCCGCATCAGGGAGTCGAGGACGTCGATCATCAGTGGACCTCCACTTCGCGGTCGTCGACACCGGCGAGGTCACGGAGAAAGGCCTTGTCGCGCTCGCTGGGCGAGCGCGTGGTGGTCCACATGGCGGCCGCTCCGGTCTCGCCGGGCGACAGCAGCAGCGTCCCGAAGTCGCCTTCGAGTCGCAGCTCCGTGGGCTGGCCGAGCCCGAGGCGCCGCGAGGCGCTGGCCGACCGCGCGAGGACCTCGCGCACCGCGCGTGCCGTGCGTTCGGCCGTGGCGCCCTTGGGGCCCTGCACGAGTGCGGTCCCCCCGCGCAGGTAGATGGCGGCGGCCACGCCCTCCGCGGCGACGAGTCGCTGCAGCAGCGGGCGGATCGAGCCGGTCTCGGGCGCCTCGGCGCGGCTGCTCTCGCTGCCCTCGGGATCCTCGTCGGCCAGGCGACCGGTGCGCTCGACTTCGCGCAGCGCCTGCTCGAACGTCGGGGAGTGCTCGGCCAGCGACATCAGCGTGCGGAAGCGCGACTCGAGCACGGGATCGCCGGGAACGAGCTCCAGGAGCTGGGCGGCGTACCGCCGCGCGTCCTTCCACGCTCCGACGCGGCTCGTGAGCTGCAGGAAGAGGCGCTGAGGCCGCGCGTCGCGCGGCAGCAGCTCCTGGGCTTCCTCGAGGAAGCGGTACGCGACCAGTCCGTCCTCGCGACGGCGGTCGGTGAAGAAGCGCTCGACGCGCGCCTCGGCGCAGCAGAGGCGCGCCTCGCCGTCCTTCGACTCGCGAAACCACTGCTCGGCGGCCTCCTCGGCGCGGTCGACGCGCCCGGCCTGGATCAGCACGCGGCAGAGTTCGCGCCAGACGCCGGGGCGCGGCGCCTCGCGCAACTCGCGCTGCAGCTCGCGGATGTGCCCCTCGCGGAAGAGCTCGTTGGTCCGCTCCAGCAGACGCAGGAGCTCCTGGTTGCCGGGAAACTGGTCGAGGCCCTCCTCGCAGACCTTCACGGCGGCGTGCATGTCGCCCGTCTGGACGCACTCGCGCGCCAGCTCCGCGTAGTTCTTCGGGTTCGGATTCGCTCCGAGTCGGCGCTTGGCCGTGCGCACGCGGCCGCGGCGCAGGAATCGGTTCACGAGGCTCACTGGGAGGCCCCCTCGTCGGGCGTCGCCGGGGGCGTGCCCTCCTCACTCGGCGCGGAGTCGTCGACCTGACCGGGAACGTCCTCGGTGGGCTCCGACACGGGCCCTTCCTGTGCGGCGAGTTCATCGAGGTACTCGCGCACCGCGACCGCGTCGGCGCGCGTCCGCTCCAGGTGCGGCCAGTCCGCGGGGGCGAGCTCGAGGGCCTTCTCGAACGCCTCGAGCGCGCCCGCCAGGTCCTTCTGCTGCACCAGGTCGCGCGCGCGCGTCCGTGTCGCGTCGGCCAGCGCGGCGTTCATCTCGGCCGCGGCCTTGGCCTGCCGGTCGCGCTCCGCGAGACGGGCGGACTGCGCGTCGATCTTGTTGACGAGCCGCACGCGCTCCTCGCGGACCTCGAACATGCCGAGCCAGACCTTCTTCGAGGCGATGAACGCGTCGATGGCCCGCAGGCGCGTCTCGAGGGCCGCGATGTCCGCCTCCGAGGCCGGCGGGAGCCGCTGGTAGTCCTCCTGGACGATGCGCTCGCGGTGCACGACGCCCACCATCATCAGGACGAGCCCGACGGACACGCCGAAGAGCTGCAGCCGTCGCGCGCGGCGACGCCGCTTCTGGTCTTCCTGGAAGCGCAGGTCGCGGATCATCCGCGCCACGTCGCGGCGCGTGCCGTCGAGCACGAGCGCTTCCTGCAGCCAGGCGATCGCGTCGGACACGCTGCCGCGCTCCATCCCGTCCTCCGCGTGCCGGACGTAGCGCTCGATGAGACGGTCCGAGTTCCCCGTGCGCCGCATCAGCGACGCGAGGTCGTGCTGGATGCTGCGCTCCTGGGGCAGCCGGGCGGCCAGCACCTCGAGCAGCGCCTGGGAGCGCTCGACGTTGTCGCCGTGCTCGAGGAGCAACGCGAGGCGGCGCCCCTCGGTGATCATCTGCTCGCGATACCGGTCGAGCACCGGCGCGTGCGCCAGGCCCAGGATCAGGAGCGCTTCGAGCTCGCGGGTGTTGTTCGGATCCTCGGTCAGGCGCTCGAGGAGTTCCTGCACGACCGTCTGCACGGTGGGGGTCTCGAACTCCTCCGCGGCAAGCTCCATCTGCTTGCGCAGGGACTCTTTGCTCGCGGTGGAATCGCCCTCGGGCCCCGTCAGGCAAGAGACGACTTCGTCGACGATTTCCATGGTTTCAGGTCGCGTGATTGGGTGAGTCTCCGCGTACGGCGCGTCCGTGCCCGGAGATGGAGCCTCCCGGATATCGAGCGAGCTTCCGGGCGATCTGAAGGAACATCCCGAGCTTCCCCCTGGATCGAGGACCCGATACGCCTCGCAGGCGCACCGGGTCCCGTGATTGAGTCAGAGAGCCGTAAGCCGGCCCGCCGGGGGCGAGCAGACCCTCCGTGCGATCAGAGCGTGGGGGTGACGGAGAACGTCACGGCAGTGTTTCCGGCGACGTCCGAGATGCCGTCGACGGTGACCATCTCTCCAGGAAGGAGCGGCGTGTCGAGCGTCAGCCGGTAGTGGCTAGCACCCAGCACCTCGACGGCCATCACCACCGCGGCACCCGTCGTGTTCCAGTTCCCTGCCATGGCGGCGAAGGTCTGGTCGACGTCCTCGTCGAACAGCACGTCGACGGCCAGGCTGCCCGCGTCCGCGCGCAGGTTGACGAAGGCGGTCGCCGAGGCCGGCGGCGTCGTGTCGCCGGCGATCGCCCCGCCGAGGTTGGCCGGCGGGTTCATGACCAGACCGGAAAAGTCTTCGATGTTCTGCGCCTGGACGACCAGCGGCTGAGTCGGATCGAGCTCCACGCCGGAGGGCAGCTGGATCACGAGACGGTTCGAAGCACTGACGTAGCGCTTGGTCGCGTTGGAGAGATCCAGGGCCACGCCGCCGTTCAGCACCGTGTAGTTGGAGAGGTTGAACCCGGTCGCCGGATCGATCGGCTCGTCGAAGTCGATCGAGACCGTGTCGCCCCCGAGGCCGGAGACCGCCAGGGCCGAGACGCTCACGATGGACGGACCGAACGCGTCCGCAGCCGCCAGCGTCACCGTGGACGAGCCGGCGTTGCCCGCCAGGTCGCTCCAGGTCATGTCGACCTGATCCCCGACCAGGAAGCCGCCGGGGAAGACGCCCACGACACTGCGCGGGCCGACCCGCGTCGCGGACGTCGCCGCGATGCCGCCGACCATGAGGTTGCCGAGCACGGCCACCGAGGTCGCGTCCACGGCCTCGTCGACCTGGATCAGGACCTGGTCGCTGGCGCTCGAGGCGTCGATGCGGGCGAGGCCCTGGGTCAGCACCGGCGCCACCGCGTCGCCGGCCGCCACGACCATGATCGTGTCCGGCCCCGGCATCGCGCGCCCCTGGGCGGTCATCAGACCGTCGATCGTGACGTCGTAGTTCGTGGTCGTCGCCATGCTCGAGGCCGTCTGGCCGTCGAGCTGGATCGTGAGCGTGGTGTTCCCGTCGAACGCGAACGAGGCCTGGCTCAGGTCCAGCGCCGTGCCGCCGCCGTTCGGTGCGATCGTGAAGTTCGCCGGGTCGTCGAGGCCCGCGGTGCTCGGCTGCTGGTCGAACTCGATCACGATGACGTCGTTGTTCTCTCCCGAGACCGTCGTCAGGGTCGAGCCCGCTCCGAAGATCAGGTCGGTCGCGTTCTCCGCGGCCACGGGAGCGTCGTCGACGGGGAAGAGGTCGTTGCCCGCGAGATCGGTGACCCCGCGGATGTCCATGAAGTCGGAGCCGGCCACCACGCCGAAGGGGTAGGTCAGCGTGACGCCCATCTTGTCCGCGTCGCGCACCGCCGTGGTCGGCGAGCCCTTGAGCACCGGTCCCGGCGAGTACACGTCGTAGGAGGTCAGCCCCCCGAGGTCGTCGACGAAGGCGCAGGCCTCCGAGAAGCGCACGTGCACCATGTTCGTGGGCGCGGCCTGCACCCACACCGACTCGACCAGCGGCAGGTTGGACTCCGCCACGACGTTGCCCGTGGCCTGACCCGATTGGATCGTGTTCCCGGCGATGTCGCGCACGCCCGTGACGGTCACCCGCACGTTGTCGTCACGCTTCAGGTTGATGTCGTCCGGCGCGGCGAAGACCAGCGTCGCCTGCTGCGTGTTCGGGTCGTAGGAGATCGTGGCCGACGTCGGGTTGAGCGGCGTCCCCACCGGAGACTCGATGGCCCAGTTGGCCATCATCTCGACCTCCGCCTGGATCATGCGGTCGTTGAAGTTGACGAGCAGCGTGTCGTTGGCCGAGCCCTCGATCGCGTTGGCCGCCATGCCGGAGAGCGTGGGCGCCACGGAGTCGGTGGTCACGATCGCCAGCGTGCTGGCGGCCACCATGGCGTTGCCCGCCAGGTCCGTCGTACCGGACACGTCCACCGTGACGTCGCCCGGAACGACCACGGCGTCGGTCGTCACGCGGACGGTGGCCGCGCCCACGAGCGACGGCATGCCCATGACGTTCACACCGCCCGTGAAGGTGTAGGTGGCGCCTTCGGCGGAGACCTGCTCGACGTCCTCGGTGTAGACGATGTCGATCGTCATTCCGGTGGGGTCGAACGACCGGTTCTGCGTCACCGTGTCGACGGCGGGCACGCTGATGTCGCCTCCCACGGTGCCGTTCGCGACGGCGCCGAAGGCCTGCCCGTCGATCTCGACCACGTTGTTGGCGGTGAAGCTGAAGGCGTCGCCGTTCGTCATGTCGAAGTCGAGGTCGACCGTCAGCGTCCGCGTCAGCAGGTCGTAGCTCAGCGTCTGGTCGGCCATGGTGACCGGGTTGCCGCCGATCAGGACGGTCCACTTCGTGTCGTCGACCGCGTCGCGCGGGTCGAGCGCCTGCGTCGTGACGATGATCAGCTGGTCACCCAGCGTGCCCTGCACGGTCAGCGCCTCGGTGGCCGCGTCGTAGGCCGCCGCGGCGGCTCCGGTCGAGACCACGGCGGTCATGCCGTTGTTCGACAGCGCGTTGCCGTGCGAGTCGGTCAGACCCTGGACGTCGACCTGGTCGATGCCGGGAACGACCGGGGAGTTGAACGTGACGCGGTAGAGCACGTCGGAGACGCGCGTGACTCCGGTGGCGAGGTTCGGCAGCGGGATGCCGAAGTTCGACAGCGTCGGCGTCGAGTCGGGGTCCATGGCCTCGGAGAACATGAAGTCGATCGCCCGACCGAACGGGTCGACGGTCAAGTTCTGGTCCGCGGACGTCAGGCTGGGCGCGGACGCGTCGCCCGCCGCGGCACCGTTGACGGTCGCGGTGGACACGCCGACGTCGGCGACGCCGAGCACGCCGCTGGCCTGCAGCGTGAACGTGCCGTGCAACGTCGCGAGCGAGCCCGTGGTGATCGTGAGGCGCTGCAGGCCCGGATCGAACACGAGCAGCGAGTCGCTCAGGTCCTGGGCGTTCCCTCCGCTCGTCAGGGTCCAGTTCGCGTCGTCCTCCGCCGTGCTCTGCACGATGTTGGCGCCGCTGAAGTCCAGCACGACGGTGTCGCCCCCCACCGAAGCGGGATCGGCCACCTGCGTCGCGCTCGTGACCGAGTACGTCGGCGGGTTCGCGTCCGAGGTCGTGACGGCCACGAAGGTCGCGACGACGCCCGGAAGGCCCACGGCGCGCACCATGTCGCTCGGCGTCACGCGGGCGTCCCACGTGACCGTGACCATGCTGCCCGTCTTGTTCGCCGTCTGCGCGGTCTGGCTACCCGACGTCGCGAAGTTCGCGGGGGTGACCACGCCCGGGTCGGCGCTGAACGTGAAGACGGTGGTGAGACCGGTCGGGTCGGCCGTGAGGTCTTGCATCGCTCCGGTCACGGTGACGCCGACTCCGCTTCCTCCACCGCCGGACGAGCAGGCCGCGAGCCCGAGAGTCCCCGCGACGAGTGTGATCCAGAGCAGTTTTCTACCGATCGCCATGGCCAGAGATGTCCTTGTGCTTGCTGACTCGACGTCCCACGGGCCGCGCACGTTCACGATTCGTGCGAGCGGCTGGGGGCCAGACAGGACCCCCGGGGGGACGACGCCGAGCTATCGTCCGGGTCGCGCTCCGGCCTTGCGGGTCGCCCGCGGGCCCGCGAGCGGCTTCTCGGCATCGGGACCGCGGTGCGGTGCCGACGCCTCGGCACCGCGCAGCGGTCCCGTGGCATGCAGGGGGCCCGCGCAGCGGGCCCCCTGCATGCGCCCCCGCGCAGCGGAGCCCCTCACCGAACCGAGGCGCCCGAGCCGGACCCCCGCGCCCTCAGTCCACGACGACCGGCAGAACCCAGTGCTCGGACAGCACCGTCCCACCCGGCGTCCGAAACGCGACCTGCACGCCCAGCCGCCGCCCGATCCACGCGGGATCGTTCGGAACCTGCAGCAGGAAGCTCGAGCGGCCGTGGGAGTCCGTGCGGCGGACGCTGGAGCTCACGCCCGCGTCGCGGTCCAGCCAGAGCACCCCGGCCGCGCCGGGAATCGGGCCGGGAGCCGCGCTCGGCGGCCCGACCAGGAACACCGCGCGTGTCGCGGCCGGGTCGCGGGCGGCGATGCGCAGCGTCTGACCGAGGCGCGCCTGTCCGACGGCCTGCACGTTTCGATCGCCGGTGTCGAACATGCGCACCTCGCCCGTGGTGCCGAACTGGTTGGCGTGGACGCTCTTGGTCGCCACGGCCACGCGCGTCCCGTCGGCCGCGAGATCCAGCGCGAACGCGCTGCCCGGCAGATCGACGCGCAGCACCTCGCCGGCATCGCGGTCGACGATCCATACCTCGGGGTCACCGTCGCCGTCGCCCCAGCTCGCGAAGGCCGCGCGCCGACCGTCGGCGGTCAGCTCCACGGCCTGCGGGAAGTTCTGCAGTCCCCCCGCGACGCCCGGGTGAGAGCGCGTGAACCAACGGGTTCCGGCGGCGACGTCCCAGGCCTCGAAGCGGGCCGAGACGCCGTCCGCGGCGTTCCACCAGCCCACGGCGACGACGTCTCCGTCGGCGGAGAGCGCGGCGCGCGTGGCGAGCTCGGTCGCACTCGCGGCGATGCTGAACGCGGTCGCGAAACCGGTCGAGCGCTCGCGCGCGACGTGCAGCCAGCCGGGCTGACCGTACGCGAAGGACGCGCCGTCGGAGGCGAACGCCACGCCGTCGGTGGCCGAGGCGAGCACCTCGTGATGGACCACGCCCTGCTCGTCGAGCACCCAGACTCCGAGGCCCGCCGAGAGCAGCACCCGCCCGCCGTCCGCGGAGACCTCGAGCCTCCGCAGCGAGCCCGCCGGAACGAGTTCGCGGTGCAGCAGCGCGCCGTCGTCGGCGTCCAGCCAGTCGACCTGGACGTGCCCCGCGGCCGCGTCGTGCAGCGCGGCGACCAGCCGATCGCCGCGCGCATCGCAGGAGAGGCGCGCGGGCGCGTTGACGAGCGGCCCCATGTCGTGGGTCCAGACGGGCGCGAAGGCCGCTCCGCTGGCCGCGGTGCTCACGGGGTCGTAGCGGTGGATCTCGGTCCGTCGGTGGAACGCGTCGGGGGCCGGCCGCTGGACCAGCGCGCCCAGCACGTCCGCGCGCCGGCCCGCGCAGACCTCGAGGCTGCCCGAGACCGGGCCCAGCCGGCGGTCGGCGAACAGCACCTCCGGCGCCGGGCGCGCCGAGCCGGAGAGGGCCACGAGGTGCGGATTGGCGACCGCGGGCGCCGCCCAGCAGATCTCTCCATCGGCCGCGAGGGCCACGTCCAGCGGGATCCACGGCTGCGCGGCGGCCGGCCCGTGGCTCCAGCGCCCGCCGGGCTGCCAGATGCCCTGGCCCTGTGCCCAACTGACTAGCAGGCAGGAGGTTGCGATCACGGCGGCGGCGCGTCGGGAGCGCCGGCCGGTCCGGGTGGGTGTCGACATGGCCGGGGAGCGGCCGGTAGGGGTCGGAACCCGGCCGAAGAAGCGTACCCCGCCGCCGCAGGAGCGGTCGGGGAGGGCCTTGGCTCCGCACCTTGGGATGCACTAGAGTCTGCGGCCCGCCCGAGCCGGAGGGGGTCCCCGCGACCCCGCGCCCGCGGCGGAAACCCGGAGCGCGACGGCGATCGCCTGGCCCCGTCGGATTTCCAGCCCAGACCTCCGCGGCCCGAGCCGCACGCGACACTCCACGCACACGACCCGCGGCTCCCTCCACAGCACCCGGCCCACCTCCCGCCCTCCGCTCGCCCCCTGCTCGCCCCCGCTCACCGGAGGCGCGAAGCGACCCCGGACCGACCCGCCCCCAGGCCGCCTGAGTCCCCGCCCCACGTTCGATGAAGACGACTCCCCTCCACGACACCCACGTGGCGCTCGGCGCCAAGATGGTCGAGTTCGCCGGCTGGCACATGCCCGTCCAGTACGGCCCGATCCTCGAGGAGGTCGGCCGCGTCCGCAACTCGGCGGGTCTGTTCGACCTGTCGCACATGGGGCGGATCCTGGTCACGGGGCCCGACGCCGTGAAGCTCGTCGACCAGGTGGCGACCAACCACTGCGCGCGCATCCCGATCGGCTCGATCCGCTACTCGCTTTTCTGCCGCGAGGACGGAGGCGTGATCGACGACCTGCTGCTCTACCGCGACGACGAGACCAAGGTGTACCTGGTGGTCAACGCCTCCAACACCGAGCGCGACCTCGAGTGGATCCGCCAGCACGCCGGCGGCTACGACGTCGAAGTCCAGGACCTCACGGCGGAGCAGGCCATGCTGGCCGTGCAGGGCCCCAACGCGCTGGACGTCGTCACCGAGATCACCGAGGACTGCGAGCTCGCCGAGCTCGGCTACTACAAGTTCACCTTCGGCACCGTCTGCCGCCTGGCCAAGGTGCGCATCAGCCGCACGGGCTACACCGGCGAGAACGGCTTCGAGATCTACTGCCCCGCCTCCGCCGCGGATCGCGTCTGGACACGCCTGATGGCGGCCGGCGAGAAGCAC
>CAYGPA010000056.1:4087-7357 GCA_964351535.1 uncultured Planctomycetaceae bacterium | reverse complement strand
CCATCGCCCTCGGCGCGCGCGCCGTGCTGCGCCTCGAGGCCGGCATGGCGCTCTACGGCCACGAGGTCGACGAGGAGCACAACCCCGTCGAGGCAGGACTCGGCTTCGCCATCTCCTTCCGCGAGGAGAAGGGCGACTACATCGGCCGCGAAGCCCTGCTGCGCATCAAGGGCGCGAAGAAGCAGCGCCTCGTCGGCGTGACCACCCCCGGACCGCGCATCCCGCGCCAGGGGCACCATCTCTACAAGGGCGAAGAACAGGTCGGTACGATCTGCTCCGGCTCCCCCTCCCCCACCCTGGACACGAACATCGCGACGGCCTACGTCGCGATCGGCCACGACCGCCCCGGCGAGGAGCTCGAACTCGACTTCCGCGGCAAGCGTCAGGCGTGCGCCGTTCAGGAACTCCCGTTCTACTCCAAGACCCGCAAGTAAGGCCACGAGGGCGCGCCCTCCGGAAACCACGATGCGACCGAACGATCGCAAATACCTCGACTCCCACGAGTGGGTGAAGCTCGACGGCGAAACGATGCTGATCGGCATCACCGACCACGCCGTGCAGAAGCTCTCCAACGGCAACGACTCCGACCTCGTCTACTGCGACCTTCCGGAAGCCGGGCGACAGCTCGACCAGGGAGAGACGTTCGGCGAGATCGAGTCCGTGAAGGCGGTCTCCGACCTGAACACGCCGGTCGGCGGCGAGGTCGTCGAGGTCAACTCGACCATCGAGGAACACCTCGAGGTCCTCTCCGAGGACCCCTGGAACAAGGGCTGGCTGATCCGCATCAAGCCGACCTCCAAGAGCCTCGACCACCTCATGGACGCCGAGGCGTACGAGGAGCTCGTCGCCAAGGAGGGCTGACGCGCCGACGGCGCGACGGCCGCGACGAAGGAGACCCGTGGAGACCTGGCGCGTCATCACGACCTGGGGCGCGCCGCCGGACTTCAACATGGGCCTCGACGAGGCCCTCCTGCTCGCCGGCTCCGGCGCGCCGACGCTGCGCCTCTACACCTGGAGCCCGGACACCCTGAGCCTCGGGTACTTCCAGCGCTACGACGACGTCCCCGGCAAGGAGCGCGCGGGCGCCGTCGTGCGCCGCGTGACGGGCGGCGGCGCGATCCACCACGTCGGCGAGCTGACGTTCTCGATCGCGGCCGACCTCGACCACGCGCTCTACCGCGGAGCGCTGGCCGACTCCTACGCGCGCGTCCACGGCATCGTCGCGCGCGCGCTGGCGCGGCACGGCGTGGAGGCCGAGCTGCGCGGCGCGCGCACGCTGGAGTCCGACCGCCCGGACACGGGCATGTGCTTCCACGTGTCGACCGCGCTCGACCTCGCCTGGGACGGGCGCAAGGGCCTCGGCTCGGCCCAGCGGCGGCGCGGGGGCCGCGTCCTCCACCACGGCTCGATCAAGCTCGCGGACTCGCAGCTCGAGACGGGCGTGGCCACGCTGCCCGGCGTCGAGCTGCAGCAGTTCGCCGGGGACCTCCTGGAGGCGTTCGCGAGCGAGCTCGACATGACCCCCGAGCGCAGCGTCCCCACGCCCGACGAGCGCCTGATCGCCCGCCGCCTCGCCCCGCGCTACCTCGACCCGGCGTTCCTGCGTCGACGCTGAGCTCGGGCTGGGCGTCTCGCGGGCAACACCGCGGGAGCCGTGCGGCTGGAGGAAATCGCGCGGTGCGCCGATAGACTCGGCCGATGCTCTCGCTTCCGAGCTGGCTCCGCCGGATCGCCGCCGGTCCCTGCGTCCTGCTGGTCGCGGCGGGCTGCGCGCGGCTGCCGGAGCAGCCGAACGTGCTCATCGTCACGATCGACAGCCTGCGCGCCGACCGCGTGGCCTCGGAGCGGGCCACGACGCCGCACATCGACGCGCTGGCCGAGCAGAGCCTGCTGTTCACGGCCGTGCAGTCGCCGCGCGCGAAGACGACGCCGGCGCTCGCCAGCCTTCACACCGGCCTCTACCCCCACGACCACGGCGTGCGCGACCTGGCCATGCCGCTCGACCGCTCGGTGCCCGTGCTCGCCGAGAGCTTTCGCCGCGCGGGCTACCGCACCGGCGCCCTCGTCGGCAGCTTCGCGTTGCGTCGCGAGCACGCGGGCCTCGAGCGCGGCTTCGACCTGTGGGTCGACGACCTGCCGGAGACGCGCGGCGCGCCGCCCCGGCAGGTCCGCGAGCGCGGCGCGCGCTCCCTGACCGACGGTGCCCTCCGCGCGCTCGGGCTCACCGGCGAGCGACCGTTCGACGGAGCGGGCCCCTCGCGCCCGTTCGTGCGCCGCGACCGCCCCTGGATGCTGTGGCTGCACTACGCCGATCCGCACGGCCCCTACGACCCTCCGCCCGAGCACTTCGTCGCCCCCGAGCGCGCCGAGCCCCTCGAGGTGGACGAAGCCGCGGTCGACTCGCGCGGCCGCGCGCCCTCGTTCGCGCCCTGGAACGTCGAGGCGGCGCGCCGGGAGGACGGCAGGCTGGACGCGGCGCTCGCGCGCGCGCTGTACGACGGCGAGGTGCGCTACGTCGACGCGCAGCTCGGGAGGCTCTTCGCCGCGCTCGAGGAGGCCGGCTTGCTCGAGGGCACCCTCGTCGTGGTGACCTCCGACCACGGGGAGAGCCTGGGTGAACACGACACGTGGTTCGACCACGGCGCGGACACCTACGACGTGACGTGTCGCGTGCCGCTGGTCCTCAAGCTGGCGGACACCGTGGAGGCGGAACCGGCCGCGCGCACCGGCGTGCGCGACGAGGCGCTGTCGCTCGCGGACCTGGCGCCGACCCTCCTGGACCTCGCCGGCCTGCCGGCGCTGCGCGCGAGTCCCGGGCGCTCGCGCGTGCGCGGTTCGTCGCGCGCGGAGTCCGCGCTCGATCGCGAGGGACGCGATCGCCCGCACCCGGTCTTCTGCGAGACGCTCGAGCGCTCGGAGGAGGCGCGCGCGCTCGAGACGAAGGCCGTGCGGCTGGGCACCTGGAAGCTGCACCGACACTTCGAGCTGTTCGTGTCGCCGCAGGACCTGGGGCAGAAGCAGCTCGCGCGCGGGGCGGACGAGCTCTACGACCTGGAGGCCGACCCGCACGAGCTCCACGACCTGCGCGCGTCGCTGCCGGAGTCGGCGCCGTGGGAGGAGCTGCAGCGTGAACTCGATCGCTTCGTCGCCGCCGATGCGCGCTTCGCCGAGCTCGGCGCGGAGCTCCAGCGGCGCCGGGAGCGCCTCGAACGCGTCGACCCCGAGACGCTGCGCGCGCTGCAGGCCCTGGGCTACTGATCCGTCGCCCGG
>CAYGPA010000056.1:0-3987 GCA_964351535.1 uncultured Planctomycetaceae bacterium | reverse complement strand
CGGGAGGGAGTGGCTACCCCGCAAGGACTCGAACCTTGAATGCCTGGACCAAAACCAGGTGTGTTGCCAATTACACCACGGGGTACCCGAACGTCCCCGCGGCGCGTGGCCGCAGGGTCGCGGTCAAGAAGGTTAGCGCCAAGCCGCCGCAGGTCAATCGCGAGCCGCCGGGGTCGCGGACCCGGACGTCCGCAGGGACCGGCGGATCAGGTCGAGAGCCACGTGGGCCGCGAAGAGGCGCACGGACTCCCGGTCGACCGGCGGGAAGCGACGCGTGGCCGTCGTCGACCGGCCGCGGTCCCACAGGCCGAAGCAGACCGTCCCGACCGGCTTCGCTTCGGTCCCGCCGTCGGGGCCCGCCACGCCGGTCGTGGCCACCGCCAGGTCGGCGCCGGCGCGCTCGGCGGCGCCGCGGGCCATGGCGGCCGCGACCTCCTCCGAGACCGCGCCGTGGCGCGCGAGCAGCTCCTCGGGCACGCCCAGCTGCTGCACCTTCATCGCGTTGGAGTAGGTGACCCAGCCTCCGAGGAAGCTCGCGCTGACGCCGGGCACGCGCGTCAGCAGCTCGGCCACGAGGCCTCCGGTGCAGGACTCCGCCGTGGCGACCGTGCGGCCCGCGGCGAGCAGGGCCTCCGCGATCGCGAAGGCCGGCCGCGACTCGGTCTCGCTGAAGACGTACTCGCCGAAGCGCGCACGGAACTCCTCCACGCGCGGCCGCAGGAGCGCCTCGCCCCCCTCGTGCGACCCGGCGCGGGCGGAGAGCGTCACCGACAGGATGCCCGTGTGCGACGTCACGCCCATGCGCGGTACGGCGTCGCGCTGCATCCAGTCGCCGGCGCGCTCGCCGAAGTCGCTCTCCGCGAGGCCCAGCATGTGGAAGCGATGGATGCGAATGCCCTCCGGCCGGCCGCAGGTGCGCTCGAGCCACGGCAGCAGCTCCTCGCGGAGCATGACGCGCATCTCGCGCGGCGGTCCGGGCATGCAGGCGAGCATCCCGCCGTCGACCCACACGCGGAAGCCGGGCGCGGTGCCGACGCGGTTCTTCATGATCTGCGCGCCGACGGGGAATTCCGCCTGGCGCAGGTTGGCCTCGGGCATCGCGCGCTCGCGCCGGGTGAACCACGCGCGCAGCTCGGCCTCCGCGTCCGTCGAGCGCTCGAGGTGGACGCCCGCCGCCTTGGCCGCCGCGCTGCGCGTGACGTCGTCCAGCGTCGGCCCGAGCCCTCCCGTGGCGACGACGATCGGGTAGTCGCGGCAGAACTCGTAGAACAGCGTCTCGAGCCGGCGCTCGTCGTCGCCGACGACGGCGAAGCGCTCCACCTCGATGCCGAGCTCGAGCAGCGCCGCCGCGATCTCCGCGGAGTTGCGGTCGGTGGTGACGCCCGCGATCAGCTCGTCGCCGATGGCGATGACCGCGGCGCTGCGGGGGTCGGGAATCACGAGGCGCCCTCCTCGAGCGGCTCCTCGACGATCGGCTCCTTCTCGAAGTAGCGCGCCGCCCACAGCCCGATCTCGTAGAGCAGCATCATCGGCACGGCCATGAGGAGCTGCGTGATCGGGTCGGGCGGCGTCAGCACGGCGCCCATCACGAAGGCCGCGACGATGAAGTGCGGCCGGTACTTCGCGAAGGTCTTGCGCTGGACCAGGTCGACGCGCACGAGCGTCGTCAGCACGAGCGGCAACTGGAACACGAATCCCAGGGCCAGCGTCAGGCCGGAGAGGAACGTGAGGTACTCCGACAGCCGCGGCATGAAGTCGAACTGCTCGATCGGCGAGGCCGACGCGAGGAAGTACATGCCGTACGGGATCAGGATGAAGTACCCGAAGGTCGCGCCGGCGAGGAACAGCCCGATGCTGACCGGCAGCACGCCCGCCACGATGCGCTTCTCCTTCGCGTACAGGCCGGCCGCCACGAACTGCCAGAGCTGGTAGAGCAGGATCGGCGAGCCGACGAGCAGCGCGAAGAAGAGCGAGATCTTCAGCGCGTAGACGAAGTACTCGGGGAACGCCATCACCGCCACGCGGCGGCTGACAGTGAACTCCGGCCGCAGGTTCCGGTCCGCGGCGTCGTTCGACTGGAAGTAGGTGGCGCGCGCGGTGTCCGGCTCCGCGGCGAGGCGCTCCTCGTACTTCGCGACCTGGTCCTGGTCGATCCACTCGAGGACCTGGACCAGCGGTCGGCGCACGACGGTGTCGATCTTCTCGTGGAAGCCCCAGCCCACGAAGAACGCGACGATGACGGCGATCGCCCCGCGCAGCACGCGCTTGCGCAGCTCCTCGAGGTGCTCGCCCAGCGACATGCGCGTGGGTTCGAAGGGATCCTCTTCACCGACCATCGCCAGCATCCTAACGTCGCGCTCGAAGGCGGGTCACGCCGCCGGGTCACGCAGGCTCGGCTCGAGCCGAAAAAAGAGCCGCCGGTGTCCGAGGACACCGGCGGCTTCTGTTCTCTTCGACCGCTTCGGGGTCAGTTCTTGAAGTAAGCCTGCAGATCCTTCAGCGCCACGATCTGGACGCCGTTGGCCTCGGCATCCTTGTAGACGGGCAGCTCGGACGGGCTGACGGGCTCCTCGTACGGCTCGCCCTCTTCGTCGACGTAGAGCTCCGCGCCCACGATCAGGTAGTCGGTGGCGAGGTCGAGCTTCTGCTGCACCCGGATGCCGATACCGGCCAGCAGGGCGGTCAGCTCGCGCTCGTTGTACTTGCCCGAGAATCGCCCCACGAGCACGGCGTCGCGCTCGGCGCGCGGGTCGTAGACGGGGTTACAAAGCTCGTCGCCCTGGACGATCGGCTCGAAGCGGTCCGCGAGCTCCGAGAACTCGACGCGCGCCATGTCGACGTCGACGTCGGTGACGAGGGCCCAGCCCTTCGTGCGGCCGCGGCGCTCGCCGTCGGTCACGCGGAAGCGCATGCCCGGCGCCAGGCGATGCTTGCGGCCCAGGTCGATGTAGCCCGTCGAGGAGTCGGCGGCGACCTGCAGCACCGAGCCGTCGGCGGTCTCCGGCTCGTTCGGGATCTCGAGCGACGCCTTCATCTCGTTGAAGCGCGCGGCCCAGAGCTGCTTCTCGTCGGCCTGCATGCGCGCGACGTCCTCGAGCTCGGCCCGCAGCGTGCGGGTCTGGCTGTCCAGCTCGCTGTTCTGCTGGCGCAGGTTCTCGACGCGGTCCTCGAGCTCGGTCTGCTTCTGGGTCGCGTTCTCCGCTTCGTCCTGGATCTGACGATTCAGGTCGGCGATCTGGGTGTCCTTCTGGGAGCTGGCCTCGCGCAGCGACTGCTCGAGGGCCTTCTTCTCCGACTCGATGCGCGCCAGGTCGTCCTTGAGCTGCTGGATCTCGCGACCCCGCGCCTTGTAGGCCGTCTCGACGACCGGCAGCGCGGTGGCGAGGTCCTTGATGTCGTCGCCGAGGTCCGGGATGGTCGCCCGGATGCTGTCGAACGACGTCTTCAGCGCGTCCACGTTGGTCCGCGGCGTCGCGGCGGCCGCGTCGTACCAGCCGATCGCCTCGGAGAGGTCGGTCCAGCCCTCGGTGGCCACGGCCTGGCGCTCGTCGGCGTCCTGGGCCGCGGCGAGGGCGTCCTGAAGCGCCTCGTCGGACTTCGCCTTGTCGTCGTAGGCGACGAACACCATGAAGAGGCAGGCGATGATCACGACGACGGCGGCGATCAGCCAGACCAGGCTGACTCGCGCGGCTCCTCGCAGGTTGCGCTTCATGCAGGATCCTCTGGGTCGGCACCCCCGGGGGGGCGACGTTTCGGGCAGGGGAGCGTCTCGGCCGGGGGCCGGCGCTTGGGTACGCGTACGGACGGCTCGCGCGTCACGACGGTTCGCGGCGCGCATGGAAAGGGTGATGCGGGGGGCTCTACTTACCCGACCGGGGCTCGGCCCGGCAAGGGCTTTGTGGAGGCGTGCGGCCCGCTTGACCGGCTCCGGCCCCCGGCTAGGCTGCCGAGGACGCGAGCCGGCGGGCTGCCCGTCGCTTACCCCTC
>CAYGPA010000055.1:0-16874 GCA_964351535.1 uncultured Planctomycetaceae bacterium | reverse complement strand
CGGGGAACACCACGCAGTGGAACGCGATGTTGTCCTTGCCGATGAAGTGCACGAGGCGCGTCTCGGGGTCCTTCCAGTAGTCGCGCCAGGCCTCGGGCCGGCCCGCTTGCTCGGCCCACTCCTTCGTGAACGAGAGGTAGCCGATCGGCGCGTCGAACCAGACGTAGAGCACCTTGCCCGTCTCGCCCTGGGCGCGGTCCTCGGGCACCGGCACGCCCCAGCTCATGTCGCGCGTGATGGGGCGTTCGTGCAGGTCCTTCAGCATCGACTCGACGAACGCGCGCACGTTGGGCTTCCAGTCGCCGGCGGCGAACCACTCGGTCAGGTGCTCGGCGGAGATCTTCGCGAGGTCCAGGTACCAGTGGCGCGTGGAGCGTCGCTCGGGCGTGGATCCGCAGATCTTGCACCGCGGGTCGCGCAGCTCGAGGGGGTCGAGCCACGTCCCGCAGGACGGACACTCGTCGCCGCGCGCGCCCTCGTGCCCGCAGCTGGGGCACGTGCCCGTGACGTAGCGGTCCGCGAGGAACATGGCGTCCGTCGTGCAGTAGAGCTGCTCGGTCGTGCGCTCGATGAGGTAGCCGTTGTCGTCGAGCTGCCGGAAGAAGTCCTGGGCGAGTTCGCGATGGGGCGCGGAGATGCTGGTCCCCGACCACACGTCGAACTCGATGCCGAGGTGGTCGAAGAGCTTCTTCATCTCGTCGCGCCAGCGGGCGACGTAGTCCGCGTACGAGAGACCCTCGCGGTCGGCGCCGATCGTGATCGCGACGCCGTGCTCGTCGGCGCCGCACACGTAGCGGACGTCTTCGCCGAGCATGCGCAGCGTGCGCACGTAGACGTCGGCGGGCAGGTAGGCCCCCGCGACGTGGCCGAAGTGGATCGGCCCGTTGGCGTAGGGCAGCGCGCTGGTGACGAGGTAGCGGGTCAAGGTCTCTCCGGGGCGCGGGGCTCGGGCGGGCGGTGGCGAGGCTCGTGCGGACGAGGGAACGGCCGGGTGCGGGCGGATTCTATCCGGGAGCACCCGTCTCCCCACGGCGCAGGTGCGCCTTGTCCAGCCGGCAGAGCAGCCAGAGGCCGCCGACCGACGCCGCCGGCACCATCAGCACGGGGCCCACGATCGGCAGGGCGAGCAGGGCACCGCTCGTGATGCCGAAGCTCGTGAGAGCCGGGAGGTTCCGGCCGAGGAAGCGCAGCCGCTGGCCAAACTGCCAGCCGCGCCGCTCGAAGGCGATGTCGAGCAGGCTGATCGAGGTCGCGAACCCCGCCACGCCCGCGAAGAGGAAGTAGCCGACCGCCGGCACGAAGTAGAGCGGCAGCGCGCAGAGGAGCAGGATCCCGGCGACGCTCGAGGCCAGCAGGCTGGCCCACAGCGCGCGCGCTTCGATCCCGAGGACCCAGCGCAGCCACTGCGCGTAGCGGCGCTCGCGCCGCGCGGCCACCGCGAAGGGCAGCGCCAGGAACAGCCCGCACGTCCACCAGGGCAGCGGCGTCAGCCAGAGGCCTCCGGCGAGGGCGACGGCGATGCCGGCTGCGACCAGGGTCGTGCGCGCGCAGGTGCCGGGCGGCAGGTCGTTGGGCCGGTGCAGCCGACTGCGCGGGTCGCCGCCGAACCAGCGCGCCTCGAGCCGCCCGTGGACCTCGTCGAGGAACGGCCCCGCGAGCGCCTCGTAGGCGATCGAGAAGCAGTACCAGACGACCAGCGAGCCGACGAGGAACCACGCGAAGAAGCGCAGCGCGTGCGACGTCAGCAGTCCGTGGACGTTCGCGGCGGTCCACTCGAGCCCGGAGGCGACGAGGTTCCAGAGCCAGGCGACCCAGGCCCAGGCGCCGGTGAGGCTCTCCGCCCAGCCCCATTCGACGTCCAGCGGCGGACCCTCGGGCAAGCTGCCGTCGATCCAGGCGTCGAGCTTCCCGAACGTCCAGCCGAGCGCCAGGACGAGCAGCAGCGTGGTCAGCACGAACGGCGGCAGCAGCCAGCGCTTCACGCCGGAGTTCGTCGCGAGGTGGAAGAGCCCCATCGGGATCGCGAGGAATCCGCTCAGGAATCCACCGATCGGACCGCCCAGCGGAACGGCGGGCGGCGCACCCACGGGGCGGATGCGCTGCACCTCGGCGCCCGCGGCGAGCGCCTGCGTGCAGTGCGGGCAGGGCTCCGCCGGAGCGTCGTAGCCGCAGAGGCGGCACGGTGTGGCTCTTCGTCGTCGCATCGAGATCCGGGGCGGCGGCCGTCGCAGGTGCGGGCACGGGCTCCTGGATTCGCCCTGCCTGCTGGCGTGGAACGGGGACGTGGTGGACTAGAATGCCGGTCCGCCGGCGGCTCACTCTTTCGCAGGGCCCGCCGCGCCATTCCAGCCTTTTCCCCAGCCCGGCCCCCGCCGCGCCCATCGCACATGAAGCCTTTCCAGCAGCTCGACTTCTTCGGCCTCGAGGCGGAACTCTCCGAGGACGAGCGCATGGTGCGCGACACCGTGCGCTCGTGGACCTCCGAGCGCTTCCTCCCGATCATCATGGAGCACTTCGAGGCCGGCACCTTCCCGCTCGAGGTGCTGCCCGAGGTCGGTGAGATGGGGCTCTTCGGCGCGAACCTGCCGGAGGAGTACGGCTGCGCGGGACTCAACAACGTCGCCTACGGCCTGATCTGCCAGGAGCTCGAGCGCGCCGACTCCGGCCTGCGCTCGGCGGTGTCCGTGCAGGGCTCGCTGGTGATGTGGCCGATCTTCGAATACGGCAGCGAGGAGCAGAAGCGCGAGTACCTGCCGCGGTTGGCGACGGGCGAGCTCATCGGCTGCTTCGGCCTGACCGAGCCCGACTTCGGCTCGAACCCCGGCGGCATGCGCACGACCGCGCGCCGCGACGGCGACGACTGGATCCTCGACGGCCGCAAGATGTGGATCACGAACGGCACGATCTCCCACGTCTCGGTCGTGTGGGCGCGCAGCCCGGAGGGCATCCGCGGCTTCCTGGTGCCGTCCGACGCGCCCGGCTTCAGCGCGCCGGAACAGAAGCACAAGTTCAGCCTGCGCGCCTCGATCACGTCCGAGCTCGTGCTCGAGGACGTGCGCGTGCCCGACTCCGCGCGGCTGCCGAAGGCCGAGGGGCTGAAGGCGCCGCTCTCGTGCCTGACGCAGGCGCGCTACGGGATCGCCTGGGGCGGGATCGGGGCGGCACTGGCGTGCTTCGACGAGGCGCTGCAGTACACCAAGGAGCGCGAGGTCTTCGACAAGCCCCTCGCGGGCTACCAGCTGCCGCAGAAGAAGCTCGCCGACATGGCGACCGACATCACGCTGGGCCAGATGATGGCGCTGCGCATGGGGCGCCTGAAGGACGCGGGCAAGCTGACGCCCGCGCAGGTCTCGATGGGCAAGCGCAACAACGTGCACGTCGGCCTCGACGTCGCGCGCAAGGTGCGCGACATGCTCGGCGCCAACGGCATCAGCCTCGAGTACCAGGTGGGCCGCCACCTCTGCAACCTCGAGTCGGTCATCACGTACGAGGGCACGCACGACATCCACACGCTGGCCCTCGGACACGAGCTGACGGGCATCCCGGCGTACCGCTGAGCCGGGCCGGCGCGGCCCCGCTCCCGCGCTGCCGGACCGTCGGGAACGGATTTCCGGGTGCCGGGCCGCCCCCGCGAGCCCGGAACTCCCTTCCGGGGCTCGCCCCGATCGAACGAGGCGAGGATGTCGCATTCAGTTGCCCGCTTCGATCGCCCGAAGAGTCTCCCCGGAGAACCTGCACGTCGCGCGAATCCACGCGGCGTCCGGGCACGCCGGGATGCGACGAATGACACGGGGGCAGATCGTTCGGGATGAGCGCGTGGAGCTGCGCCGTAGGCGTCGCTCGCGGGCCGGCGTGACGTTGGCCGAGCTGGCCATCGCGATGCCGATCCTCCTCGTCGCCGTCAGCATGTTCTCCAGCACGCTGGTCGCGATGTTCGAGCAGCGCGCGGTCAACCGCGAGAGCTTCCAGGCGTCGCAGACGGTGCAATCGACGCTCGAGCGCATCCGCAACGAGCGCGTCGAGGACATCCTCGCCCTCTACAACAACGACCCGTTGGACGATCCGCTGGGCCCCGGAACCGCACCTGGCGCAGGGTTCGACATCGACGGTCTCGTGCCGCTGGTCGACGACCCCGACGGCCGCGTGGGGGAGATCATCCTGCCGTTGGTGGACGGTGCCGATCCCGGCGATCCTCCGCTGTGGCAATTGCGCGAGGACGCGGACTGGCCGGAGCTCGGCCTGCCCCGCGACCTCAATCGCGATCACGTCCTGGACGAACTCGACCACTCCGGGGACTACTCGATCCTGCCCGTGATCGTCCGCGCCCGCTGGCAGGGGACCTTCGGACCTCGCGAGATGAGCATCTTCACCATCTACACGAGGTATCGCATCGTCGACCGATGAGACTCCTCCACGATCCGACGAGCCGCGTACGCGCCAGGCGAGCCTCCGCGGGTATCTCCGCCCTGGAGATCACGATCGCCGTGACGCTGTTCGCCGTCGTCTCCTTCAACGTCTCCTCGGTCATGCGGGCCGCATCGGACTCCTCCGGCACGGACACGGCCGAGGCGATCCTCGAGGACCACACGCAGATCGTCCTGAGCCGGATTTCGCGCGCGGTCATGAGCTCGAGCCGCGAGACGCTCACCCCGGCGCAGCCGTCGCCGTTCTGGAACGACGACATCCGCTACCGGGTTCAGCTCGGGATCGAGAACGGCGAGATCGTCTGGGACGACCCCGAGATGATCGGCATGGACGAACTCGAGAACCAGGTGTTCTGGCGGCAGAACCCCGGCCAGATGAGCGAGCAGCGCATGGTCTGGTCGAACATCGTCCGACCGTTCCTCGAGGGCGAGATCCAGAACGGCATCGACGACAACGGCAACGGCCTGATCGACGAGCGCGGACTCAGCTTCGTCCTCGATCGCAACGCCATCACGGTCCGACTGTCGCTGGAGCGCCGGCTCGGCGACGGGCGCGTCGTGACGAAGACGGTCGAGACGACGGCCACGTGCCGCAACCCGATCGGGGACCTGTGATGCGAACGTTCACCGCGAAGAACCCGGCACGCACTCTCGGTCGCGGACCGTCTGGCCCGCGCAGCGGTACCGCGCTCCTCTTCACGCTGGTGGTGGTCATCACCGTGTCGATCTTCGCGCTGGGCGTGATGCAGATCTCCGCGGCTTTCACCCGCCGTCAGATGCTCGCCTCCCACGACATGCGCGCCTTCTACCTGGCCGAAGCCGCGCTGGCCGAGTCCTACCTGGCGCTGACCGACGGTTCGAGTGGCCAGATCGGGTCGGTCGAGGAGCCCGCGCTGCTGGCGGACGGGCTCGTGTGGGTCGACGCGGTGCCGCTGGAGGACGGCCTCACGAGGCTCGAGGGAACCGCGATGACGGGCACGGGACGCTCCACGCTGGCGATCACCGCCGAGCGCATCGAGCAGTCCATCGGGATCTTCTCGTCCGAGGACGTCGTCGTGAGCTCGACGATCCTCGTCGACGGCTACGACTCGAGCCAGGGCACCTACGAGGAGCAGGCCACCGAGCTGTCGGGCGCCCTGATGCGGATGGAGATCGGGGTCTTCGCGGAGGACTGGATGGGCGGCGTCGACCCGGAGGAGATCCCGGTGGGCGTCGTCTTCGAGGTGGAGGGTGAGGATCCCCTCGATCCGACCGGGCCGTCGGTCGACCTGCAGCAGTACGTGTACCGCGACGCGGACTACGCCTACTTCCAGGTGGTCCACCTCCTGCCGGACGGCTCGATCGCGTCGGGGCTGTCGGGGACCGAGCTCGTGACGGTCAGCGGAGGCGACCCCGCGGACCTGGTCGCGTTCGAGGAGGGGCCGGGTGCGACGACCGCGCGCGACGGACAGTTCGGCTCCAACGGCAGCTTCCTCTTCCGCACGCGCGCGGCCCACGTGTTCGGCGACCTCGTTCCGGGGCCGCAGGCGGACGTGACGGCACCGAACTCCGTCGTGATCACCGGCATGACCGCGCCGCGACCGGACCTCGTGGAGCTGGAGCCCGTCGAGGTCCCGGAGTTCCCGCTGGAGGCGGGGGTCGACCACGGCGCTGCGCTTCCGTTCGTGATCGCTCCCAGCCAGGTGGGCTACGAGTACCTCCACGTCGCGGGCGGAAGCGAGGTCGTCGTGCGCGGACCGGCGACGGTCGTACTCGGCGAGCTCACGCTCGCGGACGGCAGCCTGCTGAAGATCGAGAACGTCGACGCCCCGGTCAACCTGATCGTCGTGGGAGCCGTCGACCTCCAGGCGGGCTCGATGGTGGAGGTGGAGAGCCAGAGCCCGGCGGACTTCGCGCTGCAGGTCGCCACGGACGCACTCGTCGAACTCCGAGCCATCAGCGCCTTCCGCGGCACGGTCTACGCGCCGGAGGCGCAGGTCTCGATCCGGAAGAAGTTCGAGCTCTTCGGCGCCGTGATCGCGCGCAAGCTGGTCCTCGGCAGCGAGGTGCGGCTGCACTTCGACCGCGCCGTTCAGGGTGCCGCGGGGCCGGTCCAGCTGCCGATCCTGGTGTCCTGGGAGATCCGGGAGGTCCCCGCGCCGGCCCGCGCGCGCCTGTCCGACCCCGCGGCGCAGCTCGGGGTCAACCGCTTCGATCTCGTGCCGGTCGACGAGGCGCTGGAGCGCTCCTCCTGGACCGCGAAGATCTACTACCGGAACTCTGCCAACGACGCCCTGGAGTTCGACGGGCCCTACGAGAAGTTTCTCTACGAGGACGTCGACTCGTTCGGGTTCTTCCGGATGTTCCCGCCGGACGTGAGCTTCGGCGACACCTGGAAGGTCCACGTCCGGTACATGCCGTGGACCGGGCCGATCACCGAGTACACGGGGCCACTGGCGGGGGCTCCGACGGACGAGATCAAGTTCCTCATCGAGCGCACCGTCACGCCGCCTCAGGAACTGCTCGACATGGGGCAGGGCCCGATCACCTTCAAGCGCTGATGGGCGAGCTGCCGATGCGGGGCGCCGTCGCCAGGTCGTGCGGACGGAGGAGACACCGAACCGAGCCATGATCCTCCCCTCCCTCCTCGGCGCCGTCGCGCTCTCTGTCCCGCTGCTGCAGGGGTCCCCTCGGGAGCCCGACGGGAGGAGGTCCACCGACGTGTCGCTCGCCGTCGCACGCCTGCTGGACGGAGACGCCACCGCCGAACAGCACGATTCCGACGCGCTCGGCGCCGAGCTGCGCGACCTGGGTCCCTCCGCGTTGCCCGCGCTCCTGGACGTGCTCGCCCGGGGTCGCGCGCCCGGCGTCGAACCCGGCCTGCCGGCGGGCCGCAGGCTGTCGTCGGGCACGATCGAGGTGGTTCGAGAGACGCTGCTCGCCGCGGCGCCCGGCGACCTGCGGAACGTCTTGCGTGCCCTGAACTGCGAGGGGGCCGACGAGGGGGCCGACGAGGGATACTGGGTCGCCGCACTCGCCCTCGCCGGCGAGTTCGCGACCGACCGCGACGTCGGCTTGCTCCTCGACCTTGCCCGCTGCGGTTCCGAGGAGCGCACCGTGCGGAGCAGCTTGCGCGACGCGCTCGCGCGCGTGTACGCCCGCGACCCGCGTTCCGTGCGCAGCCTTCCCTCCATGTACCGTGACGCGCCGCAGGAGCTCCTGGTTCCGCTGCTCCAGGCGACGCGCGCGGTCGAGCCCACTCGAGCGGTCGAAGAGCTCGCGCGCCTGCTGGGCGCCATCCCCGCGGCCGATACGCTCGTGCTCGCGGAGATCGGCCGCCGCGCGCCCAGGGTACGCAAGCCCGCGGACGACGCCGTCACCGGGCGGATCCGGGGCTACCTGCAGGGAGCGGACAGCAATCGAGTGGGTACCGCCATCCAGGTGCTGGGTGCGCTCGGGGACGGCGACTCCGCCCGGGAGATCCTGCGTTGCCTGGAGGACTCGAACTCCCTGCGGCACACGTGCGCCGAGGCGCTGCGCGACCTCACGGGGCAGCGCCTGGGAGACGACCCGCGTGCGTGGCGCGCGTTGCTCGACGCCGAGGAGACCTGGTGGCGGAACGAGTCGCGCCGGGTGCTCGGCGCGCTGGCGAAGAAGGCTCCCGCCGACGCCGTGGAGAGCCTGCTGGAGGGCTCGCGTCACCTGCTGTACCGCCACGAGATCGCTTCTCAGCTCACGGCCGTGCTGCAACGCCCCGAGGTCGACCTCGTCGTGCTGGGCTGCTCTGCCCTGGGGCACCTCGGCTCGCGGGCCGGCCTCGAGGCCCTGATCGACCAGCTCGACCATCCCGTCCAGGAGGTGCGCGGGGCGGCGCGACGGGCGCTCGTCGAGATCTGTGGCGCCGACCACGGCGAAGCGGCCGCGGCCTGGCGCGAAAGCGAACTCTGAGAGCGGGATCGCGTTTCAGTACTGAGGCCCGAGGGGTCGATTCGTAGGCCAGGGTCCCTCGCGGATCCCGATGCCCATGCCCCAGCGACGCTACAAGCGACGGATCAAGCTGATCAAGCCCCGGTTGCAGCTCAAGCTGATCGGTGCGTTCCTGGCCCTGACGGCGATCTCGATGCTGCTGCAGTTCGTGCTCGTCGGGGCCCGCGTGTCCCATCTGGCGCGATCCATGCCCCAGGGCGGCGACTTCCTGGTCGAGAAGCTGCCGGGACTCCTCGTCGGCGTGCTGCTCTTCTCGCTGATCGTGCTGCTGCCGGCCGTGCTGGGCGTCGGCGTCCTCGTGACGTTCCGCATCGCCGGCCCCGTCTACCGCTTCGAGCAGCACCTGTCGGCCGTAGCGCGCGGTGAGGATCCCGGGCCGTGTCGTCTGCGTCGCGGGGACGAGCTGCAGGCGCTCTGCCACCTGATCAACCAGGCGCTCGACGCGCGCTCCTCGACGGGAGCCCGGCCCGCGGCGACCGCCGAACTCGAGACTCCGGCGGAGTCGGCAGCCGCGGTCGAGTCCGTCGAGCCTCCGTCGCGGGCGGCCTGATCCGGGTCAGGCCATCGCTCTTGGCGCCACGACCGACGTCGACGGGCCGTTCTCGCGCGAGCGCTGGATCGCCGCGGCCACGAAGCCGCGGAAGATCGGGTGCGGCTGCAGCGGACGGCTCTTGAACTCGGGGTGGAACTGGACGCCGACGAAGAACGGGTGCTCCGGCAGCTCGACGATCTCGACGAGGTCGCGCTCGGGATTCACGCCGGCGACCCTCATCCCGCCGCGCTCGAACGCCTCGCGGTAGTCGTTGTTGAACTCGAAGCGGTGGCGGTGGCGCTCGTGCACCGTGTCGGTGCCGTACAGCTCGTGCACGCGGGTCCCGGGGCGCAGGTCGCAGCGGTAGGCGCCCAGGCGCATCGTGCCGCCCTTGTCGACGTTCTCCTGGTCCTCCATCAGCGCGATGACGGGATCCGTCGCCTCGGGCGAGTGTTCGATCGTGTGCGCGTCCGGCATGCCGAGGACGTTGCGCGCGTACTCGACCGTGGCGCACTGCATGCCGAGGCAGATGCCGAAGAAGGGCAGCTGGTGCTCGCGCGCGTACTGGATCGCGCGGATCTTGCCCTCGAGTCCGCGCTCGCCGAAGCCGCCCGGGATCAGGAGCCCGTGCACGCCGTCCAGGAGGTCGAGGCCGCCCTCGGCCAGGATGTCCTCCGCCTGGATCTTGCGGATCTCCACGTTCACGCCGCCGGCGATACCGGCGTGCGCGAGCGACTCGTAGATCGACTTGTAGGCGTCGTGCAGCTCGATGTACTTGCCGACCACGGCGATCTCGACCGACTCCGTGGTGCGCCGCAGTCGCTCCAGCATCCGGCTCCAGTCGGCGAGGTCGGTCTGCGGCTCTCGCGGCAGGTCGAGGTGCTCGGCGATCATCCGATCCAGACCGGCCGCCACGAGCATCGTGGGCACCTCGTAGATCGAGAATTCCACGTCGCGCTCCTCGACGACCGCCTCCTTGCGCACGTTGCAGAAGAGGCTGATCTTCTGCCGCATCTCCTCGGTCATCGGCAGCTCGGTGCGGCAGATCAGGACGTGCGGCTGGATGCCGATCTCGCGCAGCTTGCCGACGGACTGCTGCGTCGGCTTGGTCTTCATCTCGCCCGAGGCGCGCAGGTAGGGCAGCAGCGTCAGGTGCACGAACAGGACGTCGTTGGCGCCGTGCTCGAGCGCGAACTGGCGGATGGCCTCGAGGAACGGGAGGCTCTCGATGTCCCCGACGGTCCCGCCGATCTCGGTCAGGGCCACGTCCGTGCCGCGCCCGACGCCGCAGCGGATGCCGTCCTTGATGGCGTCGGTGATGTGCGGGATCACCTGGACCGTCCGCCCGAGGTAGTCGCCGCGCCGCTCGCGCGCGATGACCTCGCTGTAGATCTTGCCGGTCGTGTAGTTGCTGTCGCGGGAGAGCTCCGCGTGCGTGAAGCGTTCGTAGTGCCCGAGATCCAGGTCCGTCTCCGCCCCGTCGTCGGTGACGTACACCTCGCCGTGCTGATAGGGGCTCATGGTCCCCGGGTCGACGTTGATGTAGGGGTCGAGCTTCTGCATCGAGACCTTGAGCCCGCGTCCCTCCAGGATCATCCCGATCGCCGCGGACGTGAGGCCCTTGCCGAGGCTGCTGACGACTCCGCCGGTGATGAAGATGTGCTTGACCATCAGGTGTGCAATCCTTCTTGGCTGCGCTCCTCGCCGTGGCGGGACGCGAACTCTCGATACTGCTCTTCGGTGTTGATGTCGCGCGAGGCGCGCTCCAGCAAGACGACGTCGATCTCTCCGCCGGCCTCGAGCCAGCGCAGCTGTTCCAGACTCTCGATGCGCTCCAGGCGGCCGGCTTCGAGCGCGCAGAAGCGCGCCAGCGCTCGCGGGCGGAAGGCGTACACGCCGACGTGGCGCAGCCCGACGGGCTCCGCCGCCTGCGCGCTCTTCCGGGCGTCGGGGTGGGCGCGCGCCGGGATCGCCGCGCGCGAGAAGTAGAGCGCGCGCCCGCGCGCGTCGGTGACGACCTTCACGACGTTGGGGTCCTCGAGCTCGCGCTCGGCCTCGAGCGGACACGCCAGCGTCGCCAGCTCGACCGCGGGGTCCTCGAAGCGCGCCACGAGGTCGTCCAGCGCCGCGGGCGAGAGCTCCGGCTCGTCGCCCTGGACGTTGACGACGACGTCCCATTCGAGCCCCTGCTGCTCGCGCAGGACGCCGAGCGCGGCGTGGACGCGGTCCGAGCCGCTGCGCAGCTCGGCCGAGGTCATCACGACCGGAATCCCGACCTCCCGTGCGGCGCGCTCGATCTCGGGGCTGTCGGTGGCCAGGTGCACGGCCTCGAGCGAGTGCGCGCGCTCGGCGTTGCGGACCGTGTGCTCGAACAGGTAGCGCCCGGTATCGCGGCGCAGCATCTTCTGCTGCATGCGGGTCGAACCGAGGCGGGCCGGGACGATCGCCACCGCCCGGGTTCGCGGTGAGGGCTGGGCCTCGCCCCGACTCGGCGGGGGCGAAGCCGTCACTGCTTCGTGGCCCCTTCGTGAATCTTCGCGCCCTTGAAGAGCTCGGAGCGGTCGTCGACCGTCACGGCCTGGTAGCCGGGCGTGATGTTGTAGGTCTGCAGGACGGCCTGCATGAGCTTGCGCAGCGATTGCTTGTCGTCGGGAGACGTGCCCTGGGTCTCGGAGACGTGCAGCGTGCCGGTGGGGCCCTCGATCTCGAGCGTCCAGAACATGCCGGCGCCCATCCGCGGGGCCGGCCCGGCCACCGCGTAGTCGCCGAGGTCGTTCTTCTCGAGCCACTCGAGCAGCTCGCCCATGATCTCGTCGTCCTGGACCTTCGTCGACGCGTTCGCGCGCGGCGTCGAGTAGTAGGTCAGGCGATCGGTGTGGCTCTCGCTGACGAGCTCGCACACCTGCTGCGTGCGGTGGTCGACGAACGTCATCCGCATCGCCTCGCCCTCGGCGTGGGCGGAGCGGCTGGAGCCGCCCGTGCTGCCGCACGACGCGACGAGGGGCAGGATCAACGCCCCGAGGGCGAACGTGCGAGGGGATAGGAGCATGGGGCGGAGATTCCTTGCGGACGCGAGGGTATCCCGAGCAGGCGCCTGCCTCAAGCGCGCCCGGGCTCTCCGTCGCGGTCCTCCGGCCCGGTCCTCAGTCGCCCTCGGGGATCGGCCGGCCGTCGTCGGGGACGCGGTTCTCGTCGCGCAGGGGCATCAGGAAGCGCCCGGCGAGAGACATCGAGTCCGGGCTCATGCGGAAGCCCTGGGGGGAGTAGAAGGCCCCCGGCGGGGCCAGCTCGTGCACCGGCACGCCGTCGCGCGGGCGGAAGGAGATCAACCGGTCGATCACCTGCGACTCGGGGTCGTCCGGGCCTCGCTCGCGGGGGTCCTGGTCGTAGGCCACGACGTCCATCCAGAGCGCCATCGGGAGCAGGTCCCCGCGCCGGTACGAGCCGCCCATGGGGCGCCGCGCGACGTCCGCCAGGTACGGATCGGCCTCGGCCACGACCGGATAGCCCTCCCGGACGATCTCGGCGCCGGTCCACGTGGAGGTCGGCACCATCCAGTGTCCGGGCTGGTGGTTGTTGTACCAGGCCGCCCGCTCGTCGGGCGCCAGCAGCCGATCGACGAACGTGAAGTCGCGCGCGAACGGGCCGCCGGCCCAGTGGTAGGTGATCCAGCCGTGCCCGTCCGACCGGCAGCCGGGAGCGCGCGGCAGCGCCTGGTACTCCCAGCCCAGCAGGACGAGCTCGGGGTCGATGCCAGCCGGTCCGAAGCGCCCGAAGTGGATCGTGCGGTCGAAGCCGCGCGCGCGGCGGTAGGCGTCGCGCTCGACGCCCCGCACGACGTCGTAGAGCGTGCGCTCGTCGGCCGCGCCGGTGCGCGCGCGCAGGACGAGCAGCGCGCCCACGGCCTCGACCGAGTCGCGGTGGTGCAGCACGGTGTGCACCGCGAAGCGCTCGTTGACCGCGGCCAGCAGCTCGGAGTGGTCGGGATCGGTCAGCAGCGCGAAGTGCGTGAGGAACCAGTCCACCTCGGCCAGCGCCGCGAGGTCCTCGGCGCGCTGCTCCGCGTCGTAGCGCTTCCAGAGGTGCAGCTGGTGGGGCAGCTTCACGAGGTCGACCGACGGGGCCTCGCGCAGGAACACGGCCCAGTGGTAGGAGCTGGCGGCCCGCAGGCGCGCCGGCCCATCCTCCTCGCCGCCCGCACCCGGTCCCGGCGTCGCGGCGCGCGCCGCGACGTCGTCGGCGGCGCGGTTCACGATGTCCATGGCCTCCCAGAACACGCCGTAGGTCCGGCGATTGATGCGCGCGTTGGCCCGCGCGCCCAGGACGCACGTCGCGAGCAGGAGGCCCGCCGCCGTCGCCCGGCGCAGGCAGCCCGGATCCTGCTTCGGCAGGTACCCTCCGACCCAGCCCCAGCCCTGCGCCACGAGCACGCAGACCGCGGGCAGGATCGGCAGCCACAGCCGGAACTCCTTCGAGCCCTTGAACGAGAGCACCAGCGCATCGATCAGCACGAGGCCGATCACGAGGGTCCAGCGCCACGTGAGGTTGCGCAGCGCGGACAGCCAGCCGACGACGAGCAGCAGGATGGCCGGGAGCGGCAGCAGGAGGTGCAGGTTCGCGACGTACCAGTCGGCGCCCCGCAGCCGCCGGATGACGCCGACGTCCTGCTGGTAGCTCCTGTCGACGGCCTCGGCCGTGAGGTTGTAGACGGTGTACCCGACCTCCTTGAACCACTCGATGCCGGTCGTCTGCCCGACCTTGTGGATCATCGGCCCGAGCGTCCCGGCGAAGTTCGCGAGCAGGTAGTTGCCGAGGCTGATGCCGAAGGTGCCGTAGTAGAGCCCGTCGAGCGTGCACTGGACGAGCGCCAGCGCGCCGACTCCCGCGAGCAACGCCAGCAGGTAGCGCTTGTTGTCGCGGAACTCGCGCAGGAAGACCGGGAGGAACAGCGCGCCGATCGTCAGCACGACCTTGAACGCCATCAACAGGCTCGCGCCGAGGAGCAGCCCCGCGACGAAGGCGCGCCTGGGTGGCCCGCGGTCGAGCAGCGCCGACAGTCCCATCAGCACGCCGAGCGCGGCGGCCACGTCGGAGAGCGGCGAGACGCCCCAGCGCAGGAACACCGCGTTCGCGGCGAGGAACACGCCGGCCGCCAACCCCATCGAACGACCCCCGAGGCGCGCGCCGAGGCGGATCGTCGCGAGCACCAGCGCGAGCGAGACGAGCATCTGCACGAGCCGCGCCGCGTACGGCAGCACGCGCAAGTCGTCGAGGCCGAGCCACTCCGTCAGCGCGAAGATCGGCAGCAGGATCCCGGTGTAGCCGAACGAGCGAACGGCGGAGGAGTCGATCACCTCGCTGCCGCGCACGATGGCCTGGGCGCGCTCCATGTACTCGACGGAATCGGCGAGCTGGTAGCCCTCGAGCTGGGACCAGGACACCGCGAGGAGTAGACTCGCGAACCCGAGGACCGCGAGCACGTCGCGGTCGCGCAGCCGCGGCAGCGGGCGGCCGTCGGGCGTTCTCGGAACCCCCTCGGGGACTTCCCCTCGAACGCCCTCGGAAACGTCCGGGTACGTCGGCGGCTCCTCCCCGGTCGCGGGGCGGGGGGTGGGGGCGGGGGAACCTGCGCTCACGTCGTGGCTCGAGGCGGCCCCTCGGGGGCGCGCGGGCGGCCAGCATACGGGGCCCCAGGCGGGCCGCGAAGCGCGGCCGCGTCCCGCTTGCGGGAAGATCGGGCCGGCCACGACCCCTGCATGCAGTATGCAGAGGAGGTCCTACCACAGCATTTGGTGGGATTTGGCCGATTTCCCCTTGATGAAGCCCCCGTCGAAGAGGAACACTCCCGCGTGTCGGGCGAGCATCGCCTGGCCGCCACCCGGATCCCCATCCGCGCGCTCGCACCCGCTCCCCAGTTGCGTGACCACGACGCAAGCCTACGCAGGCAAGTGTTTTACGTCGCTCGAGGGCACTGAAAGACAACGGACGGCAGTCATGGGCCGACTCGAAAAGATCGTCGTACTCACCGTTCTATTCCTCATCACGGTGATCCTCGGGGTCTCCCTGAACCAGGAGGATGGAGGCCCGGCCAGCCCCGTCGACATGGCGGGGCTCCCGAGCGCCGAAGCCGGCGCCGTACGGCCGGCGGCGGTCCGCGACGAGGCTCGCACGTCTTCGAACGAGCCGGCTGTCCGCGATTCGCTCGCGCGCGCCGACGGCCCGCAGCCGCGCGCCCTCGGCGTCGGCGAGTCCGCCCGCAGGACGGCGCCCGCCGAGCGCGAGGAGGCCGGGCTGCTCTCCGCCACCGTCGAGCGCCCCGGCGCGCCGCGCGAGGCCTCGGCTCCGACCGAGCGGGTCGAGCGCGAGACGCCGAGCGCCGAGCAGGAGCGGATCCGGAACACGCTGCTCGTGACCGCGGACGGTCTGGTCGCCTCGCCCTCGCCGGACTACTTCTTCTACGAGTGGCGCGACGGGGACACGTGGACGCGACTGGCCGAGCGCCTCTACGGCCACCGCCGCCACACGAGCCTGCTGCTGGCCGCGAACGAGGGCAAGAGCTCCGACTACCTGAAGGCCGGCGAGCGCGTCTGGATTCCGGCCCAGGTCCAGGAAGATCCCGCGCGCCCGGGCGAGGTCACGCAGACCGCCGGAGGCCGCGAGTACGTCGTCGTCAACGGCGACAGCCTCACCACGATCTCCGACAAGGTGTACGGCACGATGCACCGCTGGAAGCAGATCTTCGAGGCCAACCGCGACCTGCTGAGCGACCCCGACCGCCTGAAGGTCGGCATGAAACTCCGCATTCCGGAGTAACGCTCCGCCTCGCTCCGGCGCGACCCGTCGCCAAGCGGGGCCCGCTACGAGCGCAGCTCGTAGCGATCCAGCTTCTTGTAGAGGTGGCTGCGCTGCATGCCGAGCTGCTCGGCCGTGCGCTTGACGTTGCCGTTGTTCCCGTCGAGCTTGCGGCGGAAGAACAGCGCCTCGCTGAGGTTCTTGAACTCCTCGAAGGTCGAGGCCCCGAAGGGGTCCGTGCCGTCCGCGAACGTCGCGCCGCGCGAGGCGCGGCCCGCGAGGAGCGGTTCGAGGTCGGAGACCGCGATCTCCGCGCCGTTGGCGAAGACCGTCGCACCCTCGAGCAGGTTGCGCAGCTCGCGCACGTTGCCGGGGTAGTCGTGGGCCTGCAGGCGTGTCAGGGCCTCGGGGGCCAGGTGCCGGACCTCGCCGCCGCTGCGGCGCGCGATCTCCGCCAGGAAGTGCTCGGCGAGCGGCTCCACGTCCTCGCGGCGTTCGCGCAGCGCGGGGACGCGCAGCGGCACGACGTTCAGCCGGTAGAGCAGGTCGAGGCGGAAGCGCTTCTCCTCGACCGCCTGCTCGAGGTCCGCATTGGTCGCGGCCACGACGCGGATGTCGACCGACAGCGACTTCGTGCCGCCGACGCGCGTGATCTGGTGGTTCTCGAGCGCGCGCAGCACCTTGGCCTGCGCGGCCATCGGCATGTCGCCGATCTCGTCGAGGAACAGCGTGCCGTCGTCGGCCGCCTCGAAGTGTCCGATGCGGCGTTCGTGCGCGCCGGTGAAGCTGCCGCGCTCGTGACCGAAGAGCTCCGACTCGAGCAGCTCGGCGGGGATCGCCGCGCAGTTCACCGCGACGAAGGCGCCGCCGGCGCGCGGGCCGCGCAGGTGGATCTGGCGCGCCACGACCTCCTTGCCCGTGCCGTTCTCGCCGGTGACGAGCACCGAGGCGTCGGAATGCGCGACGCGCTCGATCTGGTCGCGCAGGCGCTGCATCGCGGCCGACTCGCCGATCAGCGGGTGCTGCTCCGCGAGCTGTCGGCGCAGCCCGGAGTTCTCCTGCGCGAGCCGCCGGCTCTCGATCGCGTTCTTGATCGAGATCAGCACGCGGTTCTGGTCGAGCGGCTTCTCGATGAAGTCCACCGCGCCGCCGCGCACGGC
>CAYGPA010000054.1:5722-16983 GCA_964351535.1 uncultured Planctomycetaceae bacterium | reverse complement strand
TCAAGCTCGCGCCCTCGGTGGGCGAGGGCCTGTCGCAGATGCTCGCCGGCCAGCCCGTCAGCGCGTTCGACGTCGACTTCTTCGACCCGGCGCGGTTCGCGCGCGACGGCGCGCTTTCCACCCGTCGCTTCGGACTCTGACCCGCGGGCCTCGGAGCCCCCGAGCCATCCTCATGGTGGAGGACGTCACCCGGCTGCTCGGAGACCTGCGCGGCGGCGATCGCGAGGCCCTGCCCGAGCTCGTGTCGGCGGTGCAGAACGAGCTGCGCAGCCTCGCGGCGCGTCACCTCCAGCGCGAGCGTCGCGACCACACGCTGCAGCCCACGGCGCTCGTGAACGAGGCCTACCTGCGGCTCGTCGACCAGCGCGAGCAGGGCTGGGACAGCAAGAGCCACTTCCTCGCGATCGCGTCGACCGCCATGCGCCGCGTGCTGCTCGAGCACGCCCGCGCGCGACTCGCGGAGAAGCGCGGCGGCGCGGCGCAGCGCGTCACGCTGTTCGAGGTCCCGAGCGCCATGGACGAGGAGCCCGAGTCGCTGATCGCGCTCGACGAAGCGCTCGAGCACTTCGCCGCGATCGACCCCCAGAACGCGCGCATCGTCGAGCTGCGCTGGTTCGGCGGCCTCGACGTCGCCGACACCGCCGCCGTCCTCGACGTCTCGACCCGCACCGTGGAGCGCGGCTGGCGCGCGGCGGCGGCCTGGCTGCGCGCGCGTCTCGCCGACGGTTGACGGGTTCCGCGCCGGACGCGGAGCGGGCGCCCCCGGTCCCTCCGTACTGGGAGGGAGCGAGGACGCCCGCTCTTGTCGGTGGTCAGCCTCTAGAGGATGAAGGAAGCCGCGCCCAGGGCGACGGCGCCGACGCCCAGCGGGATCTGGATGCTCGTGAGCTTCGCGATCAGGGCCTGGCTCTTCTGCTTGGCCGTCTCGTTCTTCGCGAGCAGGCCGCTCAGCAGGCCGAAGCCCATCAGGAAGCCGAGCAGGATGTTCGCGACGATCATGGCGAGCACGATGGCGCCGTTCAGGCTCGAGAAGGACAGGCTCAGGTTGGGCAGCCAGCGCACGAGCCACAGGATTCCGAGGGCCAGGATGCCGACGCCGAAGAAGCCCTGGTACGGGGCGATCCTGGCGAAGAGCTCCTTGGCGTTGGGCTTGCGCGCGACGATCAGGGGCGATGCGGTGATGACTCCGCCGACGATGGTGAGAATCGGGAACATGGCTTGATGGGTTGGGTTGGAGGTCTGCGCTGCACCGTGTCGGCTGCGCGCGAGGAGGTGCGCGTGGCGGCGTCCCCCGGACACCTGCGCTCGAGCCCCTTGTGGCTCTGTCCTGTTCCGTGCGCGCGCGGCGCGCGTGCCGACACGTTTCTCCGAGAAAGGGCACGGACCCGACGGGGCGAGCTGCTCCGCGCCGGGCCAGGTCCGACCTCTCGGGCCAACGCAAAGCGTCGCGCCCGCGGAATCGCGGACGCGACGCTCCCGGGGTTCCCCGCGCGGCCCGAAGATCAGTCCTTCAGGCGCAGGCGGACGGTCCGTTCGCCGGCGTCTTCGCGCAGCGTCACGGTCTTCTTCGCACTGCGACCATCCGGCGAGGTCGCGCGCAGGGTGTAGCGGCCAGGGCGCAGGGGTCCGACGCGCCGCTCGGTGGACGATACACCTCGCGCGGCGACGTCCTCGAGATCCTCGGAGCCCGTGGACCCGGCGAAGTCGTGTCCGGCCTCGTTCTCGACGCGGAGGGTTGCCCGCATGGGCTCACCGTCCTCGTCTTCCAGCGCGACGCGGAGCTGGACGCCGTGTCCCAGCGTGACGTCGACCGAAGTCTCCTCGCCGGCGACCACCCGCGCGGAGTAGGACTCGAGCGCCACGCTGTCGGCGGTGTGCGCGCAGACGAACACGTCTCCGGCGGGCACGTACCCGATCTTGAACGCGCCGTCGCGGTCGGTCGTGTCCTCGAGCTCGAACAGCGTCCGGCCGTCGCCGTCGCGCAGGAACACGGTCGCGTCGTGGACGCCGGCACCCGTCTCGTCGACGACCGTGCCCTCGATGGTTCCCGCCTCGGGCAGGACCAGCTCCACCTCGGGAGCGGAGCCGTCGGCGGACACCACCACCCCGTGGACCGTGGTCATGCCCGATCCGCCACCGACGGCGGTGATCGCGTAGGTGCCCGGGTGCAGGGTCGTGATCTCGAACCGTCCACCGTCCTCCAGGGGTCCGATGCTCTGGCTCATGAGGTTCGAGAGGTCCGAGATCCCGTCCTCGCGTCGAATCCACATGGAGCCGGCTTCCGGAATGCTGCCGTCCGCGTGGCGCACGTGGCCGGTGATCGAGCCTTCGGGGAGCACGAGGTCGAGCTCGTAGCGCTCCACCTCCGGCAGGCTGACCTGGAAGTCGACCTGATTCCCGTCGTGGAACGAGGCCATGATCACGAACGTGTAGTCGCCGGGCTCGTCGACCTTCACCTCGAAGGTCCCGTCGTCGCCCGCGGAGTCGGCGCGCATGCTCTCGAGCAGGCTGCCGCTCTCGGCGAGCACGAGGACTCCGGCGCGCGGGACGGGCTCGCCGCCGCGCAGCACGCGGCCGTGGACCAGCACCGGAGCGCGCGGCGGGGCTCCCAGCACGATCTCGATGGTCTCGTCGGCGACGACCGTGACCATCGTCATGCGCATCTCCGCGAAGAGGTCGCCGAGGTCGGGGTCGCCGTCCGAACCCGAGGCCGCCAGGGCCTCGTAGTCGGGCGTGGCAATCACCTGGTAGGAGCCGGGCGCGACGTGCTCGGCGACGAAGCGTCCGCCCGCGTCGCTGATCGCCTCGTAGTACTCGCCTCCCTCGGTCGACTGGATCGCGATCGTGCGCTCGGCGTCGGGCGAGCCGTCGCTGTCGAAGACGATGCCCTCCAGCTTGGCGCCCTGGGTCAGGTGCAGGGTCCACGGGTCCCGCTGCTCGCCGGAGGTCACGTCGAAGGTGTCCTCGAGGCTGGGCGCCCAGTCCTCCGACCGCGCGCGCAGGGCGATCGGCCCCGGGCCCACGGATTCGAGCACGTAGCGCCCCTCCTCGTCGGTCTCCTCGACGCCCGTGTGTCCGCGCGTGGCGTGCGCGATGGCGTGAACTTCGGCGCCGGCGACCGGGAGCCCGTTCGGGTCGAGGACGACGCCCTCGATCCGCGCGGTGCGGACCAGCGTGAAGGGTTCGGCGTCCACGCCCGGCACGACGACCTGGCGGTCTTCGGTGCGCAGGTGGCCGTGCGCACGGACGTGGATCGTCCATTCGCCGGCGTCGAGACCGTCCAGCTCGAACCGTCCCGCCGCATCGGGGAAGGTCTCCTCGACGGTCTTGGAGGAGCCATCGACCCACGTCGGCCAGTTCGCCCGCTCGGCGCTGACCAGGAACGTGTCGACGGCCACGCCGGCGTCGTCGACCGCGCTTCCGGAGTACGTGACCGGGGCGGCCAGGGTCAGCGCGAGGTCGGTGCTGCCGGCCTCGACCGACTCGAGTCGCACGGTCCAGGGAGCGCTCTCCGGAGCTCCGTCACGCGGAGCGAGCTCGGCGAACAGGCCGTAGGCGCCCGGGATCAGGCCCCCGACGAGGAACGAGCCGTCCCGAGCCGTGCGGCCCGAGCCATCCTCGGAGCGCGCCTTCTCGAACAGCCGCCAGGAGCTGCCGCTCGGATCGACCGGGAGGACCGTCAGGCGCGCGCCAACGGCGGCCTCGCCGTCCGGCCAGTGGATCGTGCCGCTCAGTTCGAGCCCGGCGTCGAGAACGATGCTCACGTCCTCGATCGTCTTCCCCTCGGCCAGCGCGAGCGCTTCGCTCTCGCCGTCCAGGAACTCCTCGTGCTGCGCGTTCAGCACTTGCTCGCGCCCCACGAGGCCGCGCAGCTCGAAGCGGCCGTCTTCATCGGTTCGTGCGCGGCCCGCTGCGGGGTTGCTCGTGAAGGACGACCCGGGGTCGCCCCACACCTCGACGTCCGCGAGCGGCGCTCCCTCGGTGTCCACGACCTGTCCGCGCACCGTGGCGCCGCGGGTCAGCTCGATGCGCGTGTCCACGACCCGCCCGGCCTCGACCGTCACTTCCTCTTCGAGGGTGGTGCAGGGGTAGATGTCGGGCGCCGCCGAGAGCATGAACTTCAGTCCCGGCTGGAGCGCGCGCAGTTCGAACTCGAGGGTCTCATCGACCTTCACGACGCGCGACATGCCGCCGCCGAAGTTGCTCATGCCCAGGCCGCCGACGCGCACCGAGCTCGGCTTCTCGCTGGTGCCGCGCGGCAGCTTCAGCCGCCCGCGAATGGCGCCGCCGAGCTCGGGCTCGAGGACCACGGCCGCGGAGCTCGTCGAGTCGAACGCCACGGGCTCGGACAGGTAGAGGAAGCGGCCGTCGACGTCGAATCGGACCTCGGTGCCCTCGGCGTCGAGAACGGCCGCCGGCAGCTCGAGCCGAAACGCGCCGTCCTTCTCGACCTGCGCGCGCGCCAGGACCTCGTGCTGGTCCCAGGTGCGGTCGCCCGGCCACGGCGTGCCGGGCTGCAAGTTCTCGACGAGCGACGCGCCGAGCGCGACGACGCTCAGCGTGTTCTCGTGGGCCGCGCCGCGCGGAAGCACGAGGCGGCCCTCGACCGTCCGAACCTCGCCGGGCTCGGTCTCGACCGCGACGCGCTCGTCGACGCGGCTCGCGGCCGGAGCGCCGAAAGCGACGGGCTGCGCGGCGGCCTCGACGAGCACGGCGGGAGCCGCGGGCGGCGACGCGGGCGGTTCGACCCCGACCTCCTCCCCGACGGAGTAGGCGAACGGCGGCTGCTCGGCCCCATCGATCGAAAGGGCCTGGGCGGCGACGATCCCGAGCCCGAAGAGGAGCAGGAGAGCGATCAGGAAGAAGACGAGTTTGGTGTGGTTCATGGCATCGGCTGCGGGGCTTGGGCTCCCTGCCTGCGCGCGGGGGTCCGCGGGCGCGGTTCGCGGATCGACGGCCGAGGAGGCTCGTGGTTCCGACGCGGAGGGCGGGCTTCGGGCCCGGCCCGGACGCACAGGGGGCGCGGTTCTCTTGCGCTCAGTCGGTTCCGTGCGCGGAGCGCCCGGCGGCCGACAGCCAAGCGGGAATTTCCGGCGGAGCCGGGTGCTCAGTCCGCGCGGTTCGGGCAGTTGCGCGCCTGGAGCGCGCTGCAGGCGCAGTCCTCGGCGCTCAGGCCGCAGGAGCCCCGCAGGCGGCGGCCGGTGACCGCGACGCCGATCGCCATGCCCGCGAGGACGATGGCGAACGCGACCAGCGCGAAGAGGAAGGTCGTCACCGTTCGGCTCCGGCCTGGGGCGCGGCGGCGGCGTCCTCCGGAGCCCGCGGGCTCGGGAAGGCGGGGGTGCTGAACTCGCGCAGGCCGAGCTCCCCGTCGCGCACGACGAAGTAGGCCGCGAGTCCCTCCCGCAGGGCGAGCTCGCGCCCGGCCTCCGGCCCGAGGACGATCAGCGCCGTGGCCAGCGCGTCGGCGCGCGCGGCGCTCGGGTGGACGACGCTGACCGAGGCGAGAGCGTGCTGCACGGGCGCCGCCGTGCGCGGATCGATCAGGTGCGAGAACCAGCGGCCGTCGGCCTCGTAGTAGTTGCGGTAGTCGCCCGACGTGGCGAGCGCCAGGTCCGCGAGCTCGACGACGGCGTGGATGGACGACGCGCCGGGGATCGGTCGCTCGATGGCGACGCGCCACGGCCCGCCCTCGGGCCGCTCTCCGCGCGCCAGGAGCTCGCCGCCGACCTCGACCAGGAAGCTCGCGTGTCCGCGCTCGCGCAGGAGTTCGCCGAGCTGGTCCACGGCCCAGCCCTTGGCCACCGCCGACAGGTCCGCGGTGACGCGCGGCGCTCGCTTGCGCAGGGTTCCGCCGGGCTCGTCGATCTCGATCTGCTCGAACCCCGTGCGGCCGCGGAGCTCGGCCAGCTCGGCCGGAGGCGGCGGCGCGGGGATGCGGTCCGTCGCGCCGAAGCCCCAGGCGGCGACGACGGGCGCCACCGTGACGTCGAACGCGCCGCCGGTCGTCTCGCTGGTCTCGCGCGCGATGCGGAAGACCTCGAGCAGCGCGGGCGAGGCGGGGAAGGGCTCGGTCGAGCCGGCTGCGTTGAAGCGCGACAGCTCCGAGTCCTGCTTCCACGTGGACATCAGGCCGTCGATCTCGTCCAGCCGGGCCTGGAGGGCGCGCGCGAGCTCCTCGCGCCGGGCGCGCGGCACGTCCGCGGCCAGCCGAACGGACCAGGTCGTCCCCATCGTGGAGCCCGAGAGCCGCGCGTCGATCGCGACGGCGTCGGTGGGCGCCAGGCGCCAGATCGAGATCGCCACGAGGACGATCAGCATCACCGGCAGCAACCAGCGGGCGCGCGGGTTCGCGGTCAGGATCGCGTCACCCGCCGAAGTCATCGAGCAGGATGTCCTCGTTCTCGACGCCCAGGTCGTACAGCATCTTCTTGCAGGCCTCGATCATCATCGGCGGCCCGCAGAGGTAGTACTCGCAGCCCTCGGGCTCCGGATGCTTCGACAGGTACTCGTCGTAGAGCACCTGGTGGATGAAGCCCGTCAGGCCCGTCCAGTTGTCCTCGGGCTGCGGCTCGGACAGGGCGAGGTGCCACTCGAAGTTGTCGTTCTCCTCGGCGATGCGGTCGAAGTCCTCGACGTAGAACGCCTCGCGCAGGCTGCGCGCGCCGTACCAGAAGCTGACCTTGCGGTCGGTGTGGATGCGCAGGAACTGGTCGAGGATGTGCGAGCGCATCGGAGCCATCCCGGCGCCGCCGCCGACGAAGATCATCTCCTTCTGCGTGTCGCGCGCGTAGAAGTCGCCGAACGGCCCCGAGATCGTGACCTTGTCCCCGGGCTTCAGGCCGAAGATGTAGGACGACATCTGCCCCGGCGGCACGTCGGGCTGGCGCGGCGGCGGCGAGGCGACGCGGACGTTGAGCATGATGATGCCCTCTTCGCCCGGGTAGTTGGCCATCGAGTACGCGCGCGTGACCTCGGCGTCGACCGTGGAGGTGTAGCGCCACAGGTCGAAGCGGTCCCAGTCGCCGCGGAACTCGTCCTCGATGTCGAAGTCCCGGTAGCGGACCTCGTGCGGGGGGCACTCGATCTGGATGTAGCCGCCGGCGCGGAAGGGGACGTCTTCGCCCTCCGGGAGCTCGAGCACGAGCTCCTTGATGAACGTCGCCACGTTGTGGTTGGAGCGAACCGTGCACTGCCACTTGCGGATCCCGAAGTACTCCGCCGGCGCGTGCACCTTCATGTCCTGCTTGACCTTGACCTGGCACGCCAGCCGGCAGCCCTCGCGCGCTTCGTTGCGCGAGATGTGGCTCTGCTCGGTGGGCAGCATCGAGCCGCCGCCCTCGGGGATGGTCACGCGGCACACGCCGCAGGTGCCCTTTCCGCCACAGGCCGAGGGGATGAAGATCTTCTGGTCCGCCAGCGCGTTCAGCAGCGTGCCGCCGGCGGGAACGCGGTAGGTCTTCTCGGGGTCGTCGTTGAGCTCGACCGAGACCTCGCCGCTCGGCACGAGCTGGGCTTTGGCGAACATGAGCACCAGGACCAGGCCCACGATCACCGAGGTCAAGAACAGGACTCCCAGACCGACGGTCAGCATGGCTTTTTCCTGGTGCGATCTACGTGCGAGTACAAGCGGTGTTCCCTCAGAGCTGGATGCCCGAGAAGGACATGAACCCGAAGGCCATGAGCCCCGTGACGATGAACGTGATGCCCAGGCCGCGCAGGGCCGGCGGCACGTCGCTGTAGCGCAGCCGCTCGCGGATCGCGGCCAGGGCGATGATCGCGAGGGCGAACCCCACGCCGGACCCGACCCCGAACACGGCCGCCTCGGGCAGGTTGTAGTCGCGCCGCGCCATGAAGAGGCTGCCGCCCAGGATCGCGCAGTTCACGGCGATCAAGGGCAGGAAGACTCCGAGCGCTCCGTAGAGACGCGGCGAGAAGCGGTCGATCGCCATCTCGACCACCTGGACCACGGCGGCGATCGTGCCGATGAACACGAGGAACGACAGGAAGGAGAGGTCGACCTCTTCGCCGCCCGGAATCCACGCCAGGGCGCCGGCCCGCAGGACGTGCTCGTCCAGGAGCTGGTTCAGCGGGCACGTGATTCCCAGGACGAACACCACGGCGGCGCCCATCCCGATCGCCGTTTCGACCTTCCGCGAGATGGCCAGGAAGGAGCACATCCCGAGGAAGAAGGCCAGGGCCATGTTCTCAACGAAGATCGCCCGCGCCGCCAGGCTCAAGTAGTGCTCCAACGTGCAACTCCTCTTCGACTTGTTCCGGTTTCCAGGTACGCACGGCCCAGATGAAGCAGGCGATCAGCAAGAACGCCGCGGGGGCCAGGACCATCAGGCCGTTGGGCTCGTACCAGCCGCCCTCGGTCACGGGTTTCAGCACGGTGACTCCGAACAAGCGGCCGGTGCCCAGCAGCTCGCGGAAGAACGCCACGAACAGCAGCACCAGGCTGTAGCCGAAGCCGTTGCCCAGCGCATCGAGCGCGCTGAGCCCGGGCGGGTTCTGCATCGCGAAGGCCTCGGCTCGCCCCATCACGATGCAGTTCGTGATGATCAGCCCGACGAACACCGAGAGCTGCAGGCTGATCTCGTAGACGAAGGCCTTCAGGATCTGGTCGGTCACGATCACCATCGAGGCGATGATCGTGAGCTGGGTGATGATGCGAATGCTGCCCGGGATCCGGTTGCGCAGGAAGCTGACCGCCGTGCTCGAGCAGGTCAGCACGAAGACCACCGCCAGGCTCATCACGAGCGCGGTCTCCATCTTCGTGGTGACGGCCAGCGCGGAGCAGATGCCGAGCACCTGCAGTCCGATCGGGTTGTTGTCGAACAGCGGATCGAGCAGCACCCGCTTCGTCTTGCTGTTCATTCGATGCCTCTCCGTTCACGGTAGTTCGCGAGGTACGGGCCGAAGCCCGCATCGCCGAGCCAGAAGGCGAGCATGTTCGTGACGCCGTTGCAGGTCAGGGTCGCACCCGACAGGCCGTCGACGCGGTAGGGGTCCTGTTCGGGCGGCCCCACCGCGCCGCGCGCGACCTCGATCGCCGGGGTCCACTCCTCGTCGAACGCCAGGCGTCCGGGCCAGCGTGCCTTCCAGCGCGGGTTGTCGACCTCGCCGCCCAGGCCGGCCGTCTCGCCGTGCTCGTAGAACGTGATGCCGCGGATCGTGCGCGCGTCCGCGTCGAGCGCGAGGTAGCCGTAGAGCGTCGACCAGAGCCCCATGCCCTCGATCGGCAGCACGATCGCCTCGACCTCGCCCTCGGGCTCGAGCAGGTAGACGCGTGCGAGGTCGGGAACGCGCCGCACCTTGGCGGGGTTCTCGGGCGCGGGCGAGCTGGTCTCGGGATCCATCGCGGCGCGCCGCTGGTCGAAGGCGACCGGGTCGACGTCCTCGACGTACTCGCCCGTTTCGAGCCGCACGATGCGCGCTTGGAGGTTGGACGCGAAGAGCGCGTTCACCTCCTCGCGGCTCGGGCGATCCTCTGGATAGACCAGCCCCACGACCTTCAGCACCTTCTGGCGCTGGTCGATCAGGGCGTTGACGGTCTGCCGCTCGCGCAGCCCGACGGCCGACGTCGAGACCAGGAGCGCGCACACGAAGCACAGGACGCCCGCGAACACGACCGTGTAGAGGTTGCTATGCCGCGGCTGCATCGCGAGCGAGCCTCCGCTTGATGTTGGCCCGGACGACGAAGTAGTCGATCAGGGGCGCGAACATGTTCATGAACAGGATGGCGAGCATCATGCCCTCGGGATACGCCGGGTTGACGACGCGAACGAGGACCACGAGCACGCCGATGCCCAGTCCGTAGAGCCACTTGCCGCGGCTGGTGAACGCCGAGGAGACCGGGTCGGTGGCCATGAAGACGGCGCCGAAGGCCCACCCGCCGAGCACCACGTGCCAGTGGAACGGGACGGAGAACATCGGATTCGTCTCGGATCCGACCCAGTTCAAGAGCAGCGCCATCCCGAGCGTGCCGAGCGTGACGCCCGCCATGGTTCGCCAGGACCCGACCTTGCTGAGGATGAGCAATGCGGCGCCCAGGAGGCACGCGAGCGCCGACGTCTCGCCCATGGAGCCCGGGACGAAGCCGAGGAACGCGTCCATCCACGGGATCTGCTCGAGCGCCTGCGTCTCCGCGGCGGCGCGCGCGAGCCACGTGGCTCCGCTGAAGCCGTCGACGTCCTGGAACTGCGCGGCGATCCACGGCGCCTCGCCGCTCATCCGCGCGGGGTAGGCGAAGAACAGGAAGGCGCGCACCGTCAGCGCCGGGTTCAGGAAGTTCATCCCCGTCCCGCCGAACACCTCCTTCGCGAACACGACGCCGAAGGCCGTGCCGAGCGCGACCTGCCAGAGGGGCATCGTCGGCGGCAGCGTCAGCGGGATCAGCATGCCGGTCACGAGGAAGCCCTCGTTGACCTCGTGGCCGCGGATCGCCGCGAACACGACCTCGACCGTGCCGCCGGCGGCGAAGCACACCGTCAGCACCGGCAGGAAGTAGAGCGCGCCGAGCAGCGCGCAGCCGAACGCCGAGCCCGTGTCGAACGTGCCTCCGAGGGACTGGTAGAGCCCGGACTGCCAGTCGTCGAGCGGGCTGGCGCCCGCCGCGATGGCCCGGCACGCCTGGTAGCCCGTGTTGTACGCGGCCATCCAGATGCACGGCAGCAGCGCGATCACCACCGTCATCATCATGCGCTTCAGGTCGAGCCCGTCGCGCACGTGCGAGGCGCCGCGGGTCACCGCGGGCGTTCGGAACAGGAACGAGTCGAGCCCCTCGTACAGCGGGTGGAGCTTCTCCAGGCGCGCCCCCGGCTTGAACTGCGGCTCGAGGCGGTCGAGCGCGCGACGCAGGAACTGCATCAACCGTCCTCCTCGATCCGCTGCAGGTTGATGCGCAAGAGGGGGCCGTAGTCGGTCTTCCCCGGGCACACGAACGTGCAGAGCGCGAGGTCCTCCTCGTCGAGCTCGAGCGCGCCCAGCTTCTCGGCCTCCTCGAGGTCGCCGACGACCAGCGCGCGCAGCAGGTGCGTCGGCAGGATGTCCATCGGCATCACCGACTCGTACATGCCGATCGGCACCATGTTGCGCACCGAGCCGTTGGTCGTGGTGGTCATCGCAAAGCGCTTCCGCCCCGTGAGGCGCGACAGGAAGGTCGGGAGGATCGAGAAGCGGTCCGAACCCGGCGTGAGCCAGCCGAGGAACGGGCGCTCGCGGTCCTCCATCAGGACGCTGACCTGCTTGTCCAGGCG
>CAYGPA010000054.1:0-5622 GCA_964351535.1 uncultured Planctomycetaceae bacterium | reverse complement strand
ACGTCCAGCGTCCAGACGGTCGAGTTGCGGCCCACCGGGGCCAGGGTGTGCACGTGAACGCCCGCGGTTCCGGCGGGATGGGGCCCCTGGAAGCGCTCGATCCGCACGGGCGCCGTCAGCTCGTCCGCGAGGCCCGAGTCCGCGGCCACGCAAAAATAGGTCGGCCCGGCGGTCAGCTTGGCCACGAGTCGCAGGCCGAGGTCGAGATCGGCCCGCCGTCCCGCGCACACCACGTCCGGGTCGGCCGCGAGCGGGCGCGTGTCCATGCCGTTGACGAAGATCGCGCGGGGCTCCGCGTCGACCGGCGGAATCTTGCTGAACGGGCGCGTGCGGAGCGCGGTCCAGAGGCCCGCCTCGATCAGGAGCGCGCGCACGTCCTCGGCGCTTCGGGCCTCCGGGGCCACGCCCGGCTTCCAGGCGTCGAAGGTTTCCAGCTCCTCCGGCGCGGGCTGCCCCGCGCGCTCGCTCTCGCTCAGTTCGATGACGATCGACTGGAGGGCGCGGCGCTCCCCGCGGTGGATCGCGAGGACGCGCCCGGCGCCCGGCGACGTGAAGCGGACGCCCGCGCTACGCCGATCTTCGTAGAGGAGCTGTCCGCGCCGCACGGAGCTGCCCTCCTCGACCGCCAGGCGCGCGCGCAGCTCGTGGGTGTCGTCGCCGAGGAGCGCGATGCGTCCAACGGGGCGATTCGCGTCGATTCGCTGCTCCGGCGCGCCCTCGATGGGTACGTCGAGACCCTTGGCAATGCGGTGCGTTCTGTTCTGCTGCTCCCCCACGGCCGGGCTCCGGCGCGGATTCTAGCGAATTGCGGCGGCCCCGCAGTCGCGTGTCGCCATAGAATTCGGCGCGGAAGGCACCTCCTCGTGAAGCGGCCGAAGATCCCGACGGCTCGAGACATCATGTCGACGAGGCTCGTCACCCTGCGCCCCGAATCGTCGGTGAGAGACGCCGTGCGCGTGTTGCTGCGCAACAGCATCTCGGGCGTGCCGGTCGTCGACGAGAAGGGCGAACTGCTCGGCGTGTACTCGGAGTTCGACTGCCTGAAACACCTCGCCAACGACGAGTTCCACGAGAGCCACGAGGAGGAGGCGACGGTCCGGGACCACATGACCCGGCACGGCCACACGATCCAACCGGATCTCGGCCTGTACAGCATCGCCCAGACGTTCGTGAGCCTGCGCGTCCGACGCCTTCCCGTGGTCGAGGGGGGCAAACTCTTGGGCCAGGTCAGCCGCCGCGACGTCCTGCGGGCGCTCGACGAACTCGGATCCAAGCTGCACGACCAGCGGCGCTATCCGGACTACCCCGAGGACCGCGAGCCGCTGCGCTGACCGCGCTCACCCCTCGGGAAGCCGCATCTCCGTCCCGAACCGGTCGAGAGCGGCACCCAGGTTCCGAAAGCCCCGTTCCTCGATCAGCGCAACGGCCAAGCCGTCCGACGAGCGCATCCTGGTGCCCGAGGTGGCCAGAACGTGGATCGGCCTCGCCGCCCGTTCAGCCTGGTCCATCCGGTGGGTCCGTTCGGGGTAGCTTCAGTTTTCGGAGCCGCTCGGGGGCATGGCGCAGACCTGGCCCGAGTTCCTGGGCGCGGTCGAGAGCATCCAGACGAGCCTGTTGCTCCTCGGGCGTGAGCCCGGGCTCCGAGCTCCGGACCTTGTCGGCTCGCATCGCCAGTGGCCATGCCGGATCCCAAGCCGGTCACGAAGAATTGGCAATCCTCAACAATCTCGCCCTTCGTCACCCCCCTGCACGGCCCCTCAACCCTGTTCCCGGACGCTCGTGATGCGGACGCCGTAGTTGCCGGCGACGGTCACGATCTCGCCGCGCGCGACGACCTTGCCGTTGACGAGGATGTCGGCGGGCTCGTGGGCCTCGCGGTCGAGCTGGAGGACCGAGCCGGGGCGCAGCTCGACGAGCTGGGCGAGCGGCATGCGCGCGCGGCCGACCTCGACGGTGACGCGCACGGGCACGTCCATCAGGTGGTCGATGCCGATGGCGTCGCCGGCGACGGAGTCGCCCGCCAGCTCGTCGAGCTGGTTGGCGGCGACCTCGATGGCGTTCGTGGCCTGGTCGATGGCGGCCTCGGCTTCGTCGACCGTGGCTTCGGGGGCTTCTTCGCTCATGGGGACACCTCGTCGTCGGCGGGGGGGAGCATGCGTTGGATGGAGAGGCCGAGCTGGCCGGAGACGGTGCCGAGGCGGGCCTCGGCCCAGGGGCGGTCCTCGGCGCAGACGCGGATCGGCGTGCCGGCGGGCGTGCGCAGCGGGATCACGTCGCCGACCTCGAGAGCCAGGAGCTGTGCGAGCGGGACGTCGATCGACGCCAGGTAGCCGACCAGCTCGAGCTGCACGTCGCGCAGGTGCGCGGGCAGCGGGTCGAGGTCGGGGTGCGCCGTGTTCGCCGCGCTGCCGGTCGCGAGGCCCGGGGCGTAGAGGCGCACGTCGCTCGCGTGCTCGCCGTCGTGCAGCGTCAGGCGAACCGCGGCGCGAGCCGGGTCGGCGGACTCTCCGGAGGCGCGCCAGTCGGTCAGGAGCTCCTTGCGCGCGACGGCGCGGAACGACTGCGGCTGGACGCCGATCGCCGCGCAAACGCCTTCGCAGACCGTCGCGAGCAGGCGCTGCGCCACGCCGAGCTCGACCAGCGACAGCTTGCGCGCCTCGACCTCCTCGGGAGCCTCGGCGGAGCCCAGCACGACCTCGATCGCGCGGATGGCGGCCTCGATCTCCCAGACGATCCAGCCGGGCTGACCGGCGGCCTCGAACTCGATGATGCAGAAGGGTTCTTCGAGGTCCGCGAACAGTCCGTCGCAGGCCGTCTCGCCGACGTCGACGACCTCGACCTCGCCCACGGTGGGCAGCTGCACGCGCAGGCGGCGGGCGATCTCGGTCGTGCGCGCGCGCACGTCGCGCAGGAGCGCCGCCAGGCCGTCCGCGCCGAGGCGCCGCGGCCGGCTGAAGTCGCGCAACTCGAGCTCCGCGCCGCCCGAAGGCGGCGCTTGCGGATCGTCGAGGATGGCCTCGACCTCCTCGGGCTCGAGTTCGGCGCTCACGGTGGTTACTGGATGATGATCTCGTCGAGGAGCACGTTGCGCAGCCAGCCCATGGCACCGACGCGCACCTCGCCCTGGAACTCGGGCATCAGGCGCGTGACGTCCACGTACACGGCCTTGCCGAACGCGTCGACGACGCGCAGGTCGCGCTCGTCGCCGTGGTAGCGCACGGGTTCGCCGGCGTCGAGCGTGATGGTCTGCTCGACCGCGTCCACGGCGAGGACGTGTTCGTCGAACTGTCCGCGGAAGTCCGCGGAGGCGATCGAGAGACCCGGCGCCAAGCCGGAGTCGGGATCGGCCTCGGTCGGAGTCGCGCCGCCGCCGACGTGGATCGGGAACACGATGGGTTCGACCACGTCCCGCAGCTCCTGCAGGAAGATCGGCCGGGCGTCGGGCCCGAGGACCTCGCTGCGAGACTTCTCCGAGGCGAGCCCGAGCAGCGCGTCCTTGAGCTGCGCCATGTACAGCGGGTCCGCCGTGCGCGTCGACACGTAGGCCTCTTCGTAGGCGTCGACCTCGGCCTTCAGCTTCATCACGAGGATGCGCTTGTTCGAGTCGTCGCGCAGGTTGACGGTGATGCGGTCCGCCGTCAGCTCGGCCACGAACGGACCGTTGTACATGCGCGGCTCGAACTTCGAGGGAATCGCCATCATCGCCCCGATGTATCCGAGCGCGACGACGGCCACGAGGCCGCCGACGATCTTGGGGGCGGCCTTCTTCGGCTTGACCTCCTCCTCGTCCTCGAGCTCTTCGGCTTCCTTGTTCTCTTCTTCGGCCATGGTCAGGGTGCCTTCGTGTCCACGGGGGTCATGAGCCGGGCGTCCACGCCGCGCGGGTCGGCGCCCGAGTAGACGTCCATCCACAGGCGCGCCTCGACGCGCCGCGGGTCGTAGTCGTGCTCCTCCACGAGGTAGTCGCGAACCGCCATCGCGCGCAGCATCGCGAGGCGCAGGTCGTCGCCACCGTGACGCGGTCCCGCGTCGGCGGCGCGCCCTTCGAGGACCAGGATCTGACCGGTCGTCGGCGCGAGCGTGGGGGCGAGCTGGTCGAGGTAGCGCCTGGCGCCGTCGGTCAAGAGCGCCGAGTCCGTGGCGAACTGGGCCACCTGCGGCTGGAAGATCGTGCGGTGGGGGCGCAGGCCCTCCGCCGCCCGGGCGCGGATCAGCTCGAGGTTGGCGGCTTCGGAGTGCTCCTCGAGGCGCTCGGGGTTCTGCTCGGGCGGCAGCTTGAAGCGCCGGCGGTACTCGTCGTAGATCTCGTCCTTGCGGTTGTTCGGCATCATCGTGTCGAGGCCCAGCGACTGCAGGCGGACCGCGAACGAGCCGAGGCCCTTCGCGACCAGTCCGGCCTGTCGTTCGTGCGACATCGACACGAGCAAGATGAAGAAGGTCAGGATCAGCGTCATCATGTCGCCGAACGAGACCATCCAGCCCGGCACGCCGAGCTTCGCGTCCTTGGGCTTCTTCTTGGCCATGGCTCAGCGTCCTCCCTTGCGCGGATCGCCCGGGGCGATGGAGAGGACGCGGATTTCCACGCGTCGGTTGCGCGCGCGGTCCAGCGCGCTCTCGTTGCCGGCGAGGAAGCGGCGCGCGCCGATGCCGGCGACCTGCAGGCGGCCGGTCGGCAGCGCGGTCCCGTCGAGCAGCACCTCGGCCGCGGCGGCGGCGCGCAGGAGGCCCATGGCCTCCGCGCTGGGCGCCGCCGGCGTCGGCTGGAAGTGGTCATCGGTGAAACCCTCGACGACGACCATGTGCGGGTAGTGCGACAGCACCTCGCCCAGCTCGAGCAGGCTCCGCCGCAGGGCGGGCGGGACCTCGGCCGAGCCCGGGCCGAAGACGGCGTCGTCCGGGAACGAGATCTGCAGGCCGTCGGCGACGCTGCCGAGGTCCATGGCGAGCTGGTCGGGATCCTGGCGCTGCCCCATCTCGTCGGAGTCCTCGATGCTGTCGCGCGAGTGGGGGATCTGCGCGCCCTCCTTGGGATTCGCGTCGGCGTTGATGTCGCGGCTGGTCGGAACGAACGGCGTCGGACCCTTCGAAGGGTCGCCGAGCTCACCGCGCCCGACGAGCTTGACGCCCTGGACCAGCATCAGCTCGAGCTCGTCCATCGTGGAGAACGTCATGAGCATCACGAAGAAGGTCACGAGCAGGGACGTCATGTCCGCGAACGTGACGATCCAGTCCGGCGCGCCTGCCGGGCCCTCGTCTTCGTCGTCCTGCTTGCCCACGGCTACTGCCCGACAGCTTCGCGCGCCGACGGCGCCAGGAAGCCCTTGAGCTTCTCCTTGATCAGCTGCGGCTTCTCACCGGACTGGATCGCGACGATGCCCTCGATCATCAGCTCGCGCAGGGCGCCCTCCTCCTTGGCGCGCTGCTCCAGCTTGCCCGCGATCGGCAGGAAGAAGATGTTGGCGAACACGGCGCCGTAGAGCGTCGTGAGGAGCGCGATGGCCATGCCGGCACCGATCATCGAGGGGTCCGAGAGGTTGGCGAGCATCTTCACCAGACCGACCAGCGTTCCGATCATTCCGAAGGCCGGCGCGTACGAGCCCATCTGCTCGAACATCTTCTTTC
>CAYGPA010000053.1:0-17102 GCA_964351535.1 uncultured Planctomycetaceae bacterium | reverse complement strand
GCGGTCATGCGGCGGTAGGCGTCCTCGGTGAGCAGCGTGCGCGCCAGCGGGTCGCGCGCGTGGGCGTCGAAGCCGGCGGAGATCAGCACGAACTGGGGGCGGAATTCCTCGAGCGCGGGCAGCACCCGGCCCTCGAAGGCCGCGAGCCACTCGGCGTCGCCCGCGCCCGAGGGCTGCGGGCAGTTCAGCGTCGCGCCTTCGCCCTCGCCCACGCCGCGCTCGCGCTCGCTGCCGGTGCCGGGGTACAGCGGCCACTGGTGCAGGCTGGCGTAGAAGACGTGCGGGTCGGACTCGAACGCGTGCTGTGTGCCGTTGCCGTGATGCACGTCCCAGTCGACGATCGCGACGCGCTCGAGCCCGTGCGCGCAGCGCAGGTGCGCCGCGGCCAGCGCGACGTTGTTCAGGATGCAGAAGCCCATGGCCACCGAGCGCTCGGCGTGGTGCCCGGGCGGTCGGCAGGCCACGAAGGCGTTGCGCCACGTCCCGGCCATCACGCGGTCGCAGGCCTGCACCGCGCCGCCGGTCGCGAGCTGCGCGGCGCGCCACGAGCCCGGCGACACGACGGTGTCCTCGGAGTCCAGGTTGCCCCCGTTCGCGCAGGCGCCGCGCGCGCGGGCGAGGTAGTCCTCGTCGTGGATCGCGCCGAGCAGGTCGTCGGGCGCGAGCTCGGCCTCGAGCTTCTCCACCTCGGCCGCGACGCCGCTCGCCTCCAGTCCCGCGAGCAGCGCCGCGACGCGCTCGGGGCGCTCCGGGTGGTGCGGTCCGGTGCGGTGGTCGAGGTAGTCGTCGTGGTGAACGAGTCCGGTGCGGCCTGTGCTCTCTCGGGTCATGGCGGCCCATTCTAGTGTGGGGCGTCCGCTACCGCGGCCCCGGACTCCTCGCTACGAAATCCGAATTCGCGTGCCCTTCCGCCGCGGTTCCGCCTCTCGAACTCAGCCAGGCGACGTGGGAGACGGCGAGGCCGGACGCGGCGGGGACCCCCCGCACGGACGACCGGCTGGAGCGGAGAACGCCCCGGGGGAGACGCCCGAACCCACGTCGCTTCGGCACTTCCGCCGGCCCGAGCCCCGGGGGGGCGACGGCGAAACGGTCAACCGCCGGATCCGACGCCGGGGAGGAGGCCCGCCGGGCGTGCTCGCATCGTCCGGCCTTGGGCGTCGGATTCGGCTCTCCCCTCCTTCCCAAGCGGCCTTCGGTCGATAGGGTCTCTGCCCATGCTGACCGAAAAGAGCATCGAGGAGCGCTCCGCCGTGGTGGGGGTGCTGGGGCTCGGCTACGTCGGGCTCCCGCTGGCCGCGGCGTTCGTGGAGGCCGGGTTCCGCGTGCTGGGGTTCGACACCGACCCGAGCAAGATCGAGTCCCTCGACCGCGGAAAGAACTACCTGCACCACCTCGGCGACGAGCTCACGCAGCGCATGAAGGCCTCGGGTCGCTTCGAGGCGACCTGCGACGCCGACCGCCTGGGCGAGCCGGACGCGGTGCTGATCTGCGTGCCGACGCCGCTCGGGCGGCACAACGAGCCGGACCTCTCGTACGTCGAGGGCTCCTGCCGCACGCTCGCGCCGCACCTGCGCCAGGGGCAGCTCGTCGTGCTGGAGTCGACCACCTACCCCGGCACCACGCGCGACCTCTGCGCGCCGATCCTCGAGGAGAGCGGGCTGCGCGCGGGAAAGGACTTCCTGCTGGCCTACTCGCCCGAGCGCGAGGACCCGGGCCGCAAGGACTTCGGTACGAGCACCATCCCGAAGCTCGTCGGCGGCGTCTGCCCGCGCTCCGGGGACCTGGCCGAGCAGCTGTACGCCGCGGCCATCGCGCAGGTGAACCGCGTCTCCTCCGCCGAGGTGGCCGAGGCCGCGAAGCTGCTCGAGAACATCTTCCGCGCCGTGAACATCGCGCTCGTGAACGAGCTGAAGGTGATCCTCGACGCGATGTCGATCGACGTGTGGGAGGTCATCGAGGCCGCGGCGACCAAGCCGTTCGGCTTCATGAAGTTCCAGCCCGGGCCGGGCCTCGGCGGACACTGCATCCCGATCGACCCCTTCTACCTGACGTGGGTCGCGCGCCGCGTGGGGCACCCGACCAAGTTCATCGAGCTGGCCGGCGAGATCAACACGCGCATGCCGCAGTACGTCGTCGACCGCGCGATGCTGATGCTCAACTCGGCCGGCAAGGCGGTCAAGGGCTCGCGCGTCCTCGTGCTCGGCCTGGCCTACAAGCCCAACGTCGACGACGTGCGCGAGTCGCCCGCCGTGACGCTGATCGAGCTCTTCGAGCGCCTGGGCGCGCAGGTCGACTTCTCCGACCCGCACGTCCCCGTGCCGCCGCACATGCGCGCGCACGACGTCAGCCACCTGCGCTCGGTCGACCTGACGCCCGAGTCGCTCGCGACGTACGACCTCGTCGTCCTCGCGACCGATCACGACGCGTTCGACTACGACCTGATCGCGGCCCACGCGCGGCTGGTCGTCGACACGCGCAACGCGCTCGCGAGCCGCATGCTGGGCCGCGCGAACTACGCGAAGGCCTGACGACCGCCCGCGCCGGTCAGGGGTGGTTCCTTCGACGGACATCTTTCGTCGAGCGCCCGGCGCCTCGCCCGACGTCCTGTGCGCGACCGGAGGGTTCTTCCCGGCGCTGATCTTCGAGGCCAGCGGCCTGCCGCCCAACGGGGCGCACGCGCCGCGCTGAAGCGCCGGCGTCCGCGTCGGTCACTCGAACACGTCGCCGTAGCGCGAGCCGCGCAGCTCGGCGAAGGCCGGGTCGTCGGCGAGCTCGAGCAGCCGCTTGCGCGTCAGCGAGGCGTCGCGCAGGGCCTCGCGGGCCTCGCGCAGCTTGCCCGCCTGCGCGTAGGAGCGCGCGAGCTGGATGTGCACGTCGGTCAGCGGCTGGGGGTCGTCGCGGCCGAGCTGCAGCGCCTTCTTGTAGTCGCTGACGGCCTTGCCGAAGTCGCGGATGCGGTAGTAGACGTCGCCGCGCCGCGACCAGGCCTTGGCCCAGTTCGGACTCTTGTCGACGATGTCGTCGGCGTCCTTGATCAGGCGGCGCTTCTCCGAGCGGTCTCCGGACAGCACCAGCGCGACGCGCGCGGCCTCGCGCAGGTCGCGGTCGGGGTGGTCCGCGAGGGGTTCGAGCAGATCGCGGTGGTCGCTGCTCGGAACGACGGGGAATCCGGCCACGGCCTCGAGGATCTGCGTGCGCAGCAGCGTCGTGAGCCGGCTGTCGCCCGCGAGGCGGATCAGCGCCGCGAGGTCGTCCTCCTGCACGTGGTCGCGGGCGGCCTCGTAGAAGGCCAGGATCTCCTTCGCGTGCCGTCCGCCCGCGTCGCCGAGGTTGCGCACGAGCTGCAGGCTGCCGGCGGTCGGCGCCAGCGCGAGCGCGCGCAGCGCCATGGCTTCGAGCTCGACGTCGCCGACCCGGAGCACCTCGGCGATGCGCTCGAAGTTCTTCCGGCCGCCGAGGCGCGCGAGGGCGCGCAGGCAGGCCTCCTGGACGCGCCGTGGAGAGTCCTGGAAGGCTTGACCGAGGGCGGCCGAGGCGCGGTCGTGCTCGGGCGAGTTCGCCAGGACGATCGCGGCGTTGCGCCGACCCTCGGCGGAACCGCCCGCGAGCAGCGCGAGCAGCTCGCCGGTCACCGCGCGCGTGTTCATGCGCGCGAGAGCCTCGGCCACCTGCTCGGAGCGGAAGCGCGCGCCCGTCTCGGGAGACTCGCCCGGTTCGAGCGCGGGCACGAGCAGCGGCGTGCACTCGGGGCCGAGGTCCCGCAGTCGCGCGCGGAGCTTGCCGGTGAGCCCGGAGGACTCCCGCGCCTCGACGGACTCGAGCTGCTCGAGCACGTCGTCGACGGCGTACTGCAGCTCGGCGTGCAGCTCGGACCGTTCGAGCCGCGCGCGCTCGAGGAAGGCCTCGAGGCTCGGGCGCTGCTGTTGCGGGGTCGCCAGCGCGGCGCAGAGGAGGGCCCAGGTCCACATGGCGCCCATGCTACCCACGGGACCGGGCGCGGTCACCGGCGGGGCGCTCGAGCACCGCCGCGCGGCGGACCGCTCCGGCTCTCCAACCCGTCCCTCTAACCCGTCTCGCTAACCCGTCTCGCTAACCCGTCTCGCTAACCCGTCTCGCTAACCCATGGCCCGCGCGGCCCAGGAGTGGCCGGATCGCGCGCGCGGCGGCAGCGGCCGGGTCTCGACCTGGCCCTCGTGCCGCGTGACGGTCCCCGCCCGCAGCGCCGGGCCGGCCGGCAGGAGTGCGCGCGCGGAACCGAAGCGCCTCCCCGCGAGCGGCGGAGGGCTGGCGGGTCCGTAGAGCCGGGTCAGGCGCGGCGCGTGGCGAAAGATGAAGGAGAGCACGGCGTCCATGCTTTCGACGCGGGGTGCTCCCGGGTTAAGAAAGAGGGCTCGTCCGACCGCGACGAAGTCCCGGAAACAAGCCTCGTGCACCCTGCGACCCCCGATCCCGCGCCCGCGCGCACGCACCCGCATCCCGCCCCGGCGGTCCGCGGGCCGTCCGCGACCGAGTACGACGTGGTGGTGGTCGGCGGCGGGCACGCGGGCATCGAGGCGGCCCTGGCGGCCGCGCGGCTCGGCGCGCGCACGGCGCTCGTCACGCTGCGCGCCGACCGCATCGGGGAGATGTCGTGCAACCCGGCCATCGGGGGGCTCGGCAAGGGGCAGCTCGTGCGCGAGGTCGACGCGCTCGGCGGCGCGATGGGCCGCGTGGCCGATGCGACGGGCATCCAGTTCCGCATGCTGAACACCGGCAAGGGCGCGGCCGTGCAGGCGCCGCGAGCCCAGTCCGATCGGCACCTCTACCGCGAGGCCGCGACGCGCGCGGTCGAGATCGCGGCGGGCGTGGACATCGTGACCGCCGGCGTGCGCGCGCTGGTTCTCGCGGAGGTCGCGCTGGACCACCTTCCCGGCCGCCGCGCCGGTGCGCGCGGCCCCGGCGTGCGCGGCGTCGTGCTGGACGACGGGCGCGAGCTCCGGGCCGCGGCCGTGCTGCTGACGACCGGCACGTTCCTGCACGCGGTCATGCACACGGGCGAGGAGCGCACGCCCGGTGGTCGCGCGGGCGAGGCGCCGGCCGTCGGTCTGTCGGACTCGCTCGCGCAGCTCGGGCTCGAGCTGGGCCGGCTGAAGACCGGCACCCCGCCGCGCCTCTTCCGCGAGGGCATCGACTGGGACGCGCTCGAGCCGCAGGCGGGTGATCCCGCGCCGCGACCGTTCTCGTTCGCGACCGACCGGGCACGGTTCCCCGCGCTCGCGCAGATCGCGTGCCACGTCACGTGGACCAATCCGCGGGCCCACGACACGATCCGCGCCAACATCCATCGCGCGCCGATGTACGCGGGGCGGATCCAGGGCACGGGGCCGCGCTACTGCCCGTCGGTGGAGGACAAGGTCATGCGCTTCGCCGACCGCGACCGCCACCAGGTGTTCCTCGAGCCCGAGAGCCTGTCGACCGACGTCATCTACGTGAACGGCGTCTCGACCTCGCTGCCCGCGGAGGTCCAGGAGGAGTTCGTGCGCGCCATCCGCGGCCTCGAGAACGCGAAGTTCGCGCGCCACGGCTACGCGGTCGAGTACGATTTCGTGCAGCCCGCGCAGCTCTCCGACACGCTGGCGTGCCGCGACGTGCCCGGGCTCTACCTCGCCGGCCAGATCAACGGCACGTCGGGCTACGAGGAGGCCGCGGCCCAGGGATTGATCGCCGGCGCCAACGCGGCGCTCTGGTGCCAGGACCGCGCGCCGTTCGTGCTGGGCCGCGACGAGGGCTACGTCGGCGTGCTGGTCGACGACCTGTGCGTCAGCCAGCCGCGCGAGCCCTACCGCATGTTCACGAGCCGCGCCGAGTACCGCTTGCTCCTGCGCCAGGACAACGCCGACCGGCGACTGACGCCGCGCGCGGCCGAGATCGGGCTCGTCGACGCGGCGACGGCCGAGCGCGTCGAGCGCAAGCGCGCGCGCATCGCCGAGGCCCAGACCCTGCTCGCCGCCGCGCGCAGCTCGGATCACGGCGGCCGCACGTGGCTCGAGACGCTGCGGCGCCCCGACGTGCGCCTCGACGACGTCGACCTGCCGCAGCTCGCCGCGCTCGGCCTCACCGCCGAGGAGCGCGAGTGCGTCGAGGTCGAGGTCAAGTACGAGGGCTACGTGCAGCGCGAGCGCGACCAGGTCGAGCGCATGCGCCGACAAGAAGGCACGGAGATCCCGGGCGACCTCGACCTCGCGACCCTCTACGGCCTCGCCACCGAGGCCCGCGAGAAGCTCGCGACCCTGCGTCCCCGTACCCTCGGCGCCGCGGGCCGCATCGACGGCGTGCGCCCCCCCGACGTGGCGCTCCTCGCCATCCACGTCGAACGCCACCGCCGCGAGCGCGCGGGCGCCTGAGCACCGGGAAACTCAGGGGCAGGACACCGTGGTGGTCTCGGCCTCACGGACGGTCGTCTCCAGCAGGACGGTTCCTCCGGCGTGGGGGCGCGAGACGAGCTGGACGGTTCCAGCAGGCACCGTGGCGTAGCGGACCGTCCGCGTGGTCTCGTCCGTCTCTCCCTGTGCGGCTCGGACCTCGAAGTCACCTGGACCCCGCCAGCGGAGTTCACCCTCGAACGGAGTCACGACCCCGTCCTTCTCGGCGGGCAAGATGACCACGGAGCCGAAGCGCAAGTCACGCGTCCAGGTCGTGGGGCCCGCTCCCAGCTGCACGCGATCGACGAAGGTGAGGGTCTGTCTCCCGGTCGCCGTCACGTCGATCTCGAGGACGTACTCACCGGGCTCGTTGGCGTGGATCGCGAAGCCGCCGTCGGCATCCAGCACGGCGCGGTCCACGTACTCGAGCGAGCTTCCGCGGTGCAGGGTGACGCGTGGTCCGAGATCCCAGTACAGCTCCCTGCCGCGAGGCTCGTGGGGTGGAGCCTCGCCGTTCAAGAGGACGCGCCCCTCCAGCACGCAACGCGGCGAGGCGGTCAGGTCCAGCTCGAGCTCGACGGTGCGGCCCGACTGGACCTCGACGTCGCGCGTGGAGGGGCCAGGCAGCCAGCTTGGTGCGCGTTCCGGGCCGTGACTGATCCAGAACCACTGGCCGGCGGGACGGCTCGTGCCGCTCGTCGAGATCGGCGGCTCGAACTCGCCCAGGTCGTATCCCTGGAGCACGCGCACCGTGAGGGGCCCGGACGGCAAGTCCGGCAGCAGGAACGCGCCGTCGGGTTCGACGCGCATGTAGCCGTGGCCGCGGGTCGTCGTCAGCCAGATCTCACGCGGGTCGTGGTTCGCGGGGAGCCGTACCCGGCCGGAGATGGAGCCCGGGGCGCGCGTGATCTCGAGCTCGTGGAGCTCGTCGTCCCGCGCGCGGGTCGGATCCAGCTCGATGGGGCCCAGGTCGCCCTCTCCGAACTCGTCGCTCCATGCGACGAGCTCATGGGTGCCGGCCCTCGTGAACGGGATGTCGAACCGGCCGTCTTCATCCGTCCGTCTCCGCGAACCCGAGCGCGAGCCCGCGCTCCTCAGGGTCACCCGGGCACCCGCGACGGGCACGCCTGCGTGGGTCACCCTGCCGCGGATGCGTGGATGGGACTGCAGCGTCAGGATCAGCGCCGCTCCGACCTCCTGGGGGTCGAGCGGTCCAAGGGTCCTGGGCTCGTGATCCGGCGCGGAGACGGAGACGTGGAACGGAACCTCCGGCAGTTCCCAGCGGATGGGCGCGCCGCGGATTCGCTGAGGCCCCGGATAGTCGAGGAAGGGCGACCCGTCCAGGTGCCACGAGAACCTGGCGGTGGCGTTCTCGACGGCACCGCCCTCGGAACTGCGCACTTGGAGCGTCATGAACCGCGGGGCGCCGAGACGAACGTCGATGTCGCCCGTGCCCGCCTGGATCGGATCGAGGATCCTGGAGCGCAGCCGCTTCTGGTACACGGTCGCGAGAAGGGCGCCCGTCCGGCCCGGTTCGTCGGCCAGCAGGACGAAGCGACCGAGCTCGTCGGTCTGCGCGTGGTCGCGCTTCCGAACGCCGCGGTCGTCCCAGACGAAGTACACGATGGCACCGCGCCTGGGCATCCCGTCCGGCTCCAACACGCGGCCGGTCAGCGCGCGCTCGGCCGGAATCGGCGACAGGGCGATCGTCACCTCGCAACCGGGCTCCACGGGCGCCGAAGAGTGGTAGGTCCACGAGGGCATGGCGCCGGCAGCGAGCCTGTAGCTCCCCGCCGCCAGCTCCTGGAAGAGCGCGCAGCCCTCGGGGTCCGTATGGGTCTTTTTCCTCCAGGAGGATGCGAGCCTCGTGGCGCCCTGCGGAGGCGCGTCTCGCTCGTCGGCGATCTCGCGCAGTCCGACGACCGCGCCCGCAATCGGACCTCCCGTCGGGTCCACGACGAGGACTCGAAGCGCGTTCTCTGGCACGGGGACCGGGGCTTCGAGGCTGACCGCGACGCGCGCGGTCTCTTGCCCTGCAAAGAGCGAGGGCAGGATCAGGAAGGCGAGCAGGATCCCGGCGGTGCGCATCTCGTCCGGTCTAGTCGGCCAGGCGCGCTCTGTTTCCCGATTCCATCACTCCCCGCGGACCGCCCGGATCCGGGCCTGGAGTTCGGGGAGCTCGTCGGTCTCGCCGAGGTTGCGCAGGACGCGGGCGAGGTTGCGCAGGGCTTCGAGCTTGGTGGGGGTCAGCTCGAGGGCGCGGCGGTACTGGGCGATCGCCTCGCGGGGGCGGCCGAGCTTCTCGAGGCAGAAGCCGTAGTTGTTGCGCGGGTCGGCGCGGTCGAGGGAGCTCGACAGCACGCGTTCGAACACGGCCGCGGCGGCGGCGTAGTCCTCGAGAGCGATGTGGCACGAGGCCATGTACTGCAGCGCCAGCACGTTCCCCGGGTTGTCGCGGTCGACCTCCTGCAGGAGTTTCAGCGCGGGCTCGATCTGCCGCTGGCTGATCAGGCGCTGGGCCTGGCTGAGCTTGCGCAGCTCCGCGGCGCGGCTGTGCGGGTCCGGCAGGTTGCTCGGCGCGGCGGGAGGAGGCAGCGCGGCGTCCATGTCGCCCGCGGCCGCGTAGCCGAGCTTGCGCAGCTCGTCGACCATGCCCTCGTCCACGGTCGCGCCGCCGCCTTCGAGCGCGGGTCCACCGCCGAAGGCCGCGAGCGCGTCACGGAAGGACTCGGCGTCGTGGTTCGCCAGGACGTCGCGCCTCTCCAGCGGGTCCGTCCGGACGTCGTAGAATCGAGGCTGGCTCGAGTGCACGTACTTGGTGTGCTCGTCGGCCCAGCCCGCGAGGGGCGACCAGCCGTAGTTCAAGAAGCCGAAGTACGACTCGAAGTACACCTTGCGGTCGCTCGCCACGAGCCTGCGGTACAGGCTGACCCCGTCGATTCCGCGATCCGGTTCGAGGCCCATGGCGTCCGCGAGCGTCCCGAACACGTCGACCGCGCTGACGGTCTCCTGGCTGCGCTCACCCGCGCGGTGGCCGTCGGGGTAGCGCAGCATGAAGGGGATCTTCATCGTCGTGTCGAACACGAAGGAGCCGTGCGTCTCCTCGTCGTGCTGCGTCAAGCCCTCGCCGTGGTCCCCGACGACGGCCACGAAGGCGTCGCCCAGCGCGCCGTCCTCGCGCAGGCCCTTCATGAGGCGCCCGAACGCGGCGTCCATGGCCGCGACCTCCGCCAGGTACGGATGGCCGCGCGCGCGCTGTACGAAGACCTGGGGCGCCTCGTGGGGGTGGTGAGGGTCGAAGAAGTGCACCCAGAGGAAGAACGGCTTCGAGCGGTCGCGCGCGGCGAGCCACGCGAGCGTCGCGTCCACGACCTTCTCGCCCGACCGGTCGGGAGCGCTGCCGACGAAGACCTGCTTCGCGGCGGGCACGTCGTAGGTCTCGAAGCCCTGGTTCAGGCCGAACACGCCGTCGAGCACGATCGAGGCCACGAAGGCGGCCGTCTCGTACCCGGAGTCGCGCGCGCGCTCCGCCAGCGTCTCCGCCGACGGCGGCAGCGGACGCAGCCCGTTGTCGCGCACGGTGTGACGCGGCGGGTAGAGGCCCGTGAGCATCGACGCGTGCGCCGGCAGCGTGATCGGCGCGACCGTGCGGGCGTTGAGGTACAGGACGCCCTCCTGCGCGAACGCGTCGAGGAACGGCGTCATCCCCGGCGGGGCGCCGCTGCAGGACAGCGCGTCCGCGCGCGTCGTGTCGAGCGTCACCAGCACGGCGGAACGCGCCGTGGGGGAGCCGGACGGCGCGGCGTCCTCACCGGAGCAGGCGGCCGCGATCCAGGCGCAGGCGACGGCCGCGCCGAAGCGCCGCCGGGAGCGGGCTCGAGCGCAGCTCACGTGCCCTTGCGCAACACGACGATCTTGATCGTGTTGAAGAGGATCGAGAGGTCGAACAGCAGCGAGTGGTTCTTGATGTAGAAGAGGTCGTACTGGAGCTTCTGCAGCGCGTCCTCGATCGTGTTCCCGTACGGGTAGTTGATCTGCGCCCAGCCGGTCAAGCCGGGCTTCACGGTGTGGCGCTGCTGGTAGTACGGGATCTTCTGCGCGAGCTCCTCGACGAACACCGGCCGCTCCGGGCGCGGTCCGACGAGCGACATGTGGCCCAGCAGCACGTTCAGGAGCTGCGGCAGCTCGTCCAGGCGCGTCTTCCGGATGAAGCGCCCGACGGGAGTGATGCGCGGGTCGTTGGTCTTCGCCCAGACGGGGCCGGACGCGGCCTCGGCGTCCACGCGCATGCTGCGGAACTTGAAGAGCGTGAACGACTCGCCGTCCTGCCCGATGCGCTCCTGCCGGAACAGGACCCGCCCCGGGGAGTTCACGCGCACCGCCAGGGCGGTCAAGAGCATCAGCGGCCACGTCAGCACGATCAGCGCCAGGCTGATGGCGACGTCGCACATGCGCTTCGCGAGGTCGGTCCACGGCGAGCGGCCGAAGCCCTCGTTGAAGATCAGGTAGGAGGGCCGCAGGGCCTCGACGGCGATCTTGCCGGTGATGCGCTCGTAGAGCGCCTCGCGCTGCTCCACGGCGATCCCGTGCAGACGGCACTGGAGCAGTTCGCCCGTGGGTACGCTGCCGCGCATGTCCTCGAGCGCCACGACGACGATGTCGATGCGCAGGCGCTTCACGAGCTGCAGCAGGCTCTCCTTCGGGCGCGCCTCGAGGATCTCGGCGTGTCCGTTGCCGTTGCCGAGCGCGGCCTCGGCCTGGGCGGTCGGCGTCAGGACGGCGGTCGAGCCGGCCACCGCGCCGCCGCGTCCGCCGGGAAGCGCGTCGGGGACCTCGCGCGCGAGCGAACCGTTGCCCTCGCGGCCGAGCTCGAGGCCGCGGTCTCCGGAGTTCGCCGTGCCCATGCCGTTCGGCAGCAGTCCCACCACGGCGTAGCCCTCGTCCGGGTGCCGCTCGATCTCGCGCTCGAAGTCGCGGGCGGCCGTGCCGGTGCCGAGGATCAGGACGCGCTCGTCGAAGCTCCACCGGTGCAGCGCGAAGTGGAAGACGTAGCGCCAGAACCACAGCATCCCGAAGCCCACGAGCAGCGTGAACACGAGGGTCTGGACCTGGGCCGAGAACGACATGCCCGGAAAGTCGAGCACTTGTTCCAGACCCCACAGGCGCGCGAGCGTGAGTGTGCCGAGCGCGGCGGCGACGGCGCTGCCCGCCGAGGCGACGAAGCGCGCGGAGCGGTCGTACCGCGAGTTGGAGATGCGGAAGTCGTAGAGCTCGTTGAACGAGATCGCAATCTGCGAGAGCACCGCCGTGAGGAACGACGAGATGATGCAGCGCACGATCGCGGAGTCGACGGACATGCCGTCCCGCGCGAGGTTCGCGATCACCCCGGGCCGCGGAGCCCGCAGGTGCAGCGACATCCCGACCGCGAGGACCAGCGTCAGGAGCACGGTTTCGCTCAGGACCAGGAGTCCCTTGCGGAGCGGCAGGTAGTGTCGGAGGACGCGGAGCATGCGGGGCGACGGACCAGGAGAGCAGCGGACCGGCGCGAGGAGGACCTCGCGGTCGATTCCCCCGTCCCGGAATCGGTGGCGGATCGGGCGGGGCCGGCCCGGGGCTGCGAGCCGAGCCGAGGAGTTCGGACCCTCCCGAGGAGGACCCCGTGGAGAGCTTATCAACCGCCTCATCGAGAGCGACCCGCGTCACCCTTGATGGCAGCTCGTCCCCGCGGCTCGCGGGCCGGGCTCTTGCGAGGGTGAAACGGGTCGCATCCGGGTCGCACCCGGGTCGATTGGGGGTCGCTTGGGGGTCGCTGCCGGGTCGCTCTCGGGCCGCGGTCCCCGGAGGTGGGCGCGGTCCGGTCTCGTGCCGGACGTCGATCCGCCGCGCAGCGGGGTCCACGAGGACCTCGACCACGTCCACTCTCCAGCGCCGGATGCCCCGTCGAGCCGCCAGCCAGCGCGCCGCGCGGGCCAGGCGCCGGCGGTGGGAGGCCCGGACGCGGTCGGCGGGTCTCCAGGACGGGTCGCCGGTGCAGGCGGCGGGCCGGCGGCCCGACTTGACCTCGACGACGACCAGGACACCGCGGTCCAGGGCGACGACGTCGAGCTCCCCGCGGGGAGTCCGCAGGCGTCGGTCGAGCACCCGCAGGCCCGCGGCGCGCAGCGCGCGCGCCGCCAGCTCCTCGCCGACCCGACCGAGCTCGAGGTCGTCGGGACGGCCGTGCAGGGCGAACGAGCGCGGGGCGGAGCGGCTCCAGAGGACGCGCGCGCGTCGGCGCAGGGAGCGCGCGAGGGTCACGCGCGGCCCCCCCGGGTTCCCCGGGGCCCGGCGCGCAGCCTCCCGCGTTCCGCTTCTAGGCCTTCGGGGCTTCTTCCGCGTCCAGGATGGTCTGGACCGCGTTGCGGGAGTAGCGCACGCGCACGCCGTCGGCGATCTGGAGCGTGACCACGTCCTCGGCCACGGCGGCCACCGACGCGATCATGCCGCCGGTCGTCATGACCTTGTCGCCCTTCTTCAGGGCGGAGAGCAGCGCCTCGCGCTTCTTCCGGTTCTTCTTCTCCGGTGCGATGAGCACGAAGTAGAAGACCGCGAAGATGAGCAGCATCGGCACCCACATCGAGCCGAAGCCGCCGGGCTCCTTCTTTTGCTGGTCCTCCGACGGCGGCTTGGCGGGAGCCGCGGTCGTCTCCTGATAGAGGACGAGGCTGGAAGACATGGGTTTCTCGGGGGCTTTCGGGAGGGTGGAGGGTGTGCGTGAAGGGCGGGGAAGCTACTAGAATCGCTGCTCGGGCGAAAGCCCGACCCCACACCGTGACCCCCTCTCCCGCAAACCAGCCCCCGCGCGCCGGCCAGCCCGCCGTCGAGCCTGTCGTCGCGACTGCCGGCCGCGAAGGCGGCGAGCACCCGCGCGTCGTCGTCGCCATGAGCGGCGGCGTGGACAGCAGCGTGGCCGCCTGGCTGCTGCGGGAGCAGGGCGCGGATCTCGTGGGGCTCTTCATGCGCAACGGCGTGGCGGTCAGCGCCGAGGAGGCGCCGAAGAAGTCCTGCTGCTCCGTGAGTGACGCGCGCGATGCCCGCATGGTTGCGGCCGGTCTCGGAATTCCTTTCCAGGCCGTCGACCTCAAGCAGGAGTTCGGCGCGATCATCCGCTACTTCCTCGCCGAGTACGGCCGCGGTCGCACCCCCAACCCGTGCGCGGTCTGCAACCGCGACCTGAAGTTCGACCGGCTGCTGCGCTTCGCCGACGAGTTCGGTGCCGAGGCCGTCGCCACCGGCCACTACGTGCGCCAGGACTTCGTCGACGGTCGCGTGCGCATCCGCCGCGGGCTCGACGCGCACAAGGACCAGTCCTACCAGCTCTTCTGCGTCGCCGAGCCGCACCTCGCCCGCGCGCGCTTCCCGGTGGGCGACTACGCGAAGTCGGAGGTGCGCGAGCTGGCGAAGCGCGCCGGCCTGCGTACGGCGCAGAAGCGCGACAGCCAGGAGATCTGCTTCGTGCCGTCGAACGACTACCGCAAACTCCTCGAGGAGCAGCGCACGCCGCTGCACCCGGGCAAGCTGGTCGACACGGCGGGCCGCTCCCTCGGCGACCACGCGGGGACCGAGCACTTCACGATCGGCCAGCGCCGCGGACACGGCGTCGGCGGCGGCCGTCCGCTGTACGTCGTCGACGTCGATCCGGACGCCGGCCGCGTGGTGCTCGGCTCGCGCGAGGAGTGCAGCTCGCTCGAGATGGACGTCGACGACCTGAACTGGATCGGGTTCGACCCGCCGGCCGAGGAGTTCGAGGTGCTCGCGCAGGTGCGCTACCACCACACCCCCGCGGCGGCCCGCGTGACCGTCGACGGGGAGACGGCCCGCGTCCGCTTCGCCGAGCCCGAGCTCGCCATCACGCCGGGGCAGGGCGCGGCCTTCTACCGCGGCGACCAGCTCCTCGGCGGGGGCTGGATCCGCGCTTCGGAGCGGGCGGGGGCGTCCGCCGGGGCGAGTACGGGGACGCCGGCCCGGGAAGGCTCCTGAACTGACTGGGTTCAGTGTGGGACGCGTGGGAGTCCGACCGGTGGCCGGCGCGGCGAACCGGGTTCTGCGACCGCGCGGAGAGGACGCGATCCCGCGCTCGTCCCCGCAGCACCCCGACCCGCGGGCCTCGGCGGCCGGGTCCTCACCCCAAGTCGCAGCGCATCCAGGGCTTGCGAGCACGAGCCGTCCGGCTTCCCACACGCAACCCAGACAGTCCGGGTGGTCGTCCGGGAGCGCCGCGCCATGACCCCCGAGTCCCGCGCGCGCCCGTCCGGCTCCGCCGTGGCCTGCCTCGGCGTCCTGCTCCTCGCCGCAGCGGCGGTACTGCAGCTCGCGGGACGCAGCGGTCCGGGGCGCAGCGTCTCCGCGCTCCTCGTCGACGTCTCGGCGAGCGTCACGCGCACGCGCCCGGGCCATGCGGCCTGGCTCGCGCGGGAAATCCGGCGCGCGCTCGCGGGTGACGAGGGTGCGGGCGGAGGGCAGGAGGCGCTGCTCGTCGCCTACGCCGGGCGCGCTCGGCGCCTTGCCCGGTCCACGGACGGTGACGAGCTCGCGGCCGCGGCGCTCGCGGCCGCGCAGGACGTCCTGGCGAGCGAGCTCGCGGCGGCGCTCGACGTCGCGGCGGGCGATCCGGACCTCGCCCGCGTGGTGGTGCTCGGGGACGGCACGTGGACGGGCGCGGACCCCGGGCCGCGGCTGGCGGCGCTCGCTGCGGCGGGGGTCCGGGTCGAGCTCCGGAGGGTGCCTCCGCCCGAGCTTCCCGACGCGCGGCTCGCGACCTGGATCGTCCCGGCGCGCCTGCCGGCCGGCGTGGCGGGCATCGCCTCCGTGTCGGGGGTCTTCGCGCCGGGGTCGCGCCACGCGGGGGTGTTCGCCGCGCTCGAGCTCGAGGTCACCGTCGTGCGGCTGGAGGGCGACGCGGACGCGTCACCGCGGACGCTGCGCGTGGCGCTGCCCCCGGTGAGAATCGCCGGGGACTCCGCGGGGGCGTGGCGAACCACCGTCGAGCTGCCGGCGCTCCCCGAGGGCGTGTACCGCGTCGATGCGCGCCTGCTCGGCGCGGAGCTCGACCCGGTCCCGGAGAACGACCAGCGCTCCGCGATCCTGCGCGTCGGGTCCGCGCGGCGCGCGGCGGTCCTCGCCGCGGCGCGGGACGAGGTGCGAGCCGCGGCCTGGCTGCGCGGTGTGCCCGGCCTGTCGGTCGAGGTCGCGACGCCCGACCGGCTGGCCGAGCTCGCGCCGCGGGTCGACGTGCTCGCGACCTGGGACCTCGACCCCGCGGAGCTTCCGGAGGCCCTGCTGGCGAGCTTCCTCGAGCGCGGCGGGACGTGGATCGCGGCGGGGGGCGAGCGCTGGTTGCGCGCGCGCGACGTCGCGGCGGGGGCGTGGAGCCTCCTGCCGCTCGCGCCCGTGGACGGTGCCCCCGAGCCGCGCACCGTGCACCTGCTCGTGGACTCCTCGGGGAGCATGGCGGGTGCGGCGTACGACCTGGCCGTGCGCTCCGCGGCGCGCCTGGTCGAGGTCGCGCGCGCGACGGACGACGTCGTGGCGCAGCGCTTCACGGACACGCTGGGCGAGCGCAGCGTGCTGCGGTCCGCGCGGAATCCGTCGAGCGCGGAGGACGCGGCCGGCGCGCTGGCGCGCTGGCTCTCCGCGCGGCGACCGGGCGGTCCCACCGACGTGGTCGCCGCGCTGGCGCAGCTCGCGGGCGGCGCCGTCGCCGGCGAGGAGGCGCTCGTCTTCCTGCTCTCGGACGGACGCACGGACGCCGGTGCGGAGGATCCCGCGCAGGCCGCGCGGCTCGCAGCGGTGCGCGCGCGGCTGTCGGCGCGCGGCATGCGGCTCGTCGTCGTGGCGGTCGGCGTCGAAGCGGATCGCGACGCGCTCGCGCGCCTGGCGGGCGGTCCGGAGCTCGTGCGCGTGGCGCGCGACCTGGAAGCGCTCGAGGTCCTCGTCACGCGCGAGGTGCGCGAGCGGCGGACCGTGCCGGGACACGGTGCCCATCCGCGCGTCGTCCAGGGCGGCGGGGCGGACGAGACCCTGCTCGCCGCGTGGTCCGAGGGTGCCTTCGGAGCCTTCGAGCTCGCCGTGCGGTGCGACCTCGGGCCCGGTGCGACGCCGCTGCTCCGCAGCCCGCTGCCCGACGACGCGGGAGCTCCGCTCGTGGCGCTGCGGCACCGGGGCCGCGGTGCGGCCGTGGCGGTCGCCGCGCTGCCCGGGGTCGGCTGGGCACCCGGATGGGCCGGAGGCGCGGGCTGGGCGACGCTGGCCCTGGCCGGCGGCGGCGCGGACGACGGCGACCCGCCCCGGCGGATCGACGGTCTGCTGTCGCTGCCCGGCGGGGACCTGCCGCCGGTGGTGGAGGCGCGGGTCGAGGACGGCGCCGGGGGGACCGCCGCGGTGCGGCTCACGATGCCCGAGGGACCCGCGGGCGATCGCAGGGTCGGAAGGTTGCCGGCCGAGGGCCTCTCGCCCTCAGCGGGGCGTGCGAATTCGCCCTGGATCGTGCGCTTGCTCGACCCCGCGACGGGCCGGGAGCTCGGCGTGCAGCAGCTCGTCCCGCCGGCCCCGCGCGAATTCGAGGGCTCCCGTCTGCGGCTCCCCCGAGAGGCGGTGGACGCCTCCGGGTCCCCGGCGGGGGAGTCCCCATCCCCGGCGGGGGAGTACCCGGGAGGGCGCGGA
>CAYGPA010000052.1:0-17141 GCA_964351535.1 uncultured Planctomycetaceae bacterium | reverse complement strand
GTCGTCGGAGAGACCCATGACCGCCTTGGAGCGACGCGTCGACGAACTCGAACGCGCCCTGCGTTTTCAGCGCCGGATCAGCGTGCTCGCCGTGGCGAGCCTGGCCTGCGCGTTCCTGCTCGCCGCGAACCGTCAGACCCTCGAACCCGACGTGGTCCAGGCGCGCCGCTTCGAGGTCGTGGACGCGCGCGGGCGCGTGATGCTGCGCGCCGGATCGACCGAGGCGGGGGGGATGCTCGAGCTCTCCAGCACCGAGGGCGGTCTGGTCCTCCAGCAGTTCGCCGGGCCGCTCGGGGGTCAGCTGTCGCTGAACGACGCGGCGGGCGATCCGCGCGTGAAGCTCGCGGCGACGGGCTCCGGCGGCCAGCTCGCCATGATGCGACGCCACGGCAACGTGGGCTTCTCCGCGTCCGTCGATCCGCTGGCCAGCGACCTCGGCCTGTACACGGCCCAGGGACGGCGAGTGTTCCAGGCGACCAACGACGCGCAGGGCAGCGGGATGCTGGTCGTCTCCGACTGGCAGGGCCGCAAGACCCACGAGTTCGCGTTCGCCGCGACCGAGCGCAAGCCGGCGGACTCGAAGACCAAGGCGGCCGCGGGCGGTACGCCGCTGAAGGTCGGCTCGCGCGCGGGCGCCCCGATCCCGGTGCGGGGGACCGTGCGCACCAAGCCGGCCCTCGGCTCCGGAGGCGGCAGCGCCGTCTACAACGGCGGGTCCGCGCGCACGAAGGCGCCCAGCGGCGGCGCCAAGGCCAAGGCCAAGTCGGGCGGGAAGCGCAAGGGCGGCAAGAAGGGCGGCGGCAAGCGCCGTCGCTGAGGTCGGGCCGTCGCGAGGGATCCCGGCTGCGTGCCGTCGCACGCCACGCGCGCGGCTCAGGGGGCTCGCCGGGCCAGCAGTCCGGCGCGGCCGTCCCGCTCCTCGTGGTGCAGCGTCTCGAAGCCCTCGAGGCCCGCGCGCAGCTCTCCGGGCCGCAGGCACCACTCGTCGCGCGGGCGCGGCTCGGGCCGATCGGTGGTGAAGGTCGTGAAGAGCAGCGCCCCGCCGGGCGCCACGAGCTCCAGCAGCCGCGGCCACGCGCGGCGATCGAACCAGCTCACGACGACGACCAGGTCGAAGGAAGCGGTTTCGGCGTGGCCCGCCTCCGCGGGCGCGAGCAGATCGACGCGGCGAACCGTCACCGGGTGGCCCGCGAGCCGGGCGAGGCGCTCCAGCTCCCCCAGGGCCACGTCGCTGACGTCCCAGGCCTCGACCCGCCACCCGGCGCGGGCGAGGTGCAGCGCGTGGCGGCCGCGCCCGCAGGCCGCGTCCAGGGCGCGGGCGCCCGAGCCCGGAGGCGGCGGCCCCAGGCGCGTCAGCGCGGCCTCGAAGAACGCATCCGGCGCCTCGGGGGCCTCGCCCGCCCGGCGCGCGTGCTTCGCGTTCCAGCGCTCGCGGTCGTCCCGGGTGTCCGACGGTCTGTCCGGCGAGGTGTCCATGGGTGAGCAGGCTTCCATTCCGGCGCGGGAGGCCGGGGAGCGCGAGCGGCGCGGGAGCCGCCGGAGCTTCGCGGGCGGCAGGCGCTACGATGAGGAGGCGCGCCCGGTCCGGCGCGCTCGAAGGATAACGAGAGTGACCCGCCGCCGCCGTTCGCGACTCTGGCTCCTCGGGGCACTCGGCCTCACGGCCCTCGGCTGCGCCCCCGGCGGCGCGGAGGCCGAGGCCGTCCGCGGGCCGAACGTGCTGGTGCTCGTGTGGGACACGGTGCGCGCCGACCGCACGAGTGCCTACGGCTACGAGCGTCCGACGACCCCGCGCCTGGAGGAGCTCGCCGCGGAGTCCGTGCGCTTCGAGCGCGCCATCTCGGCCTCGAACTGGACCGTCCCGGGACACGCCAGCCTGTTCACCGGCCTGCCGGTGCGCGCCCACGGGGCGAGCTACGCGTACCCGTGGCTCAACGGTCGCTTCGAGACGCTGGCGGAGACCCTGGGCGGAGCGGGCTACGACACCTACGCGTTCTCCGCCAACGTGCACTTCGGCGAGGAGACGAACCTGCACCAGGGCTTCGACCGCTTCGAGCACCCCTGGCACGAGCCCTGGTCGGCGCGCCTGGAGGCGCTCGGGCGCACGCTGCCGGCGCAGGAGAAGGACGCCGCCGACCTGGCGGGGGAGGCGCTGCTCGCCTGGCTCGACGGACGCGCCCCGGACGGCGCGGCGCCGGGGCCGTTCTTCGCCGTCCTCAACATGATGGAGGCGCACTTGCCGGTGCGGCCCTCCGAGGAGGCGCGCGCCGCGCTGATGACCCCCGCGCAGGCCGCGGGCTCGCGCGGCTGGGACGCGGAGCCGCCGCCGCTGATCGCCTGGATGCTGCGCGGGCGCGCGGCGAGCGCGGAGGAGCTCGACCTCGTCGGCGCGAACTACGACGCGGCGCTCTTCGACCTCGATCGACGCACCGGGGCGCTGCTCGACGCGCTCCGCGCGCGCGGCGTGCTCGACGAGACGCTCGTCGTGCTGACGGCCGACCACGGCGAGAACCTGGGCGAGCGCGGGATGTTCGACCACAAGTTCTGCGCCTACGACACGCTGCTGCACGTCCCGCTGGTCGTCCGTCCGCCCGGGGGCACGGCGGGGCGCACGGTCTCCGCGGCCGTGTCCAGCATCGACGTGCACGCCACGCTGCTCGCCGCCGCGGGCCTCGAGCCGCCCGCAGAGGCGCGGGGTCGCGACCTGCTGGCGGACTCGCTCGAGGCGCGCCCCGTCCTGGCGGAGACCCTGGCCTCGCGCCCGAACCTGCTGGTGAAGCACGCCGCCGCGGTCGAGGACTTCGACTGGCCGCGCTGGCAGCGCCGCTTCCAGACGATCGAGTTCCGCGGGGAGAAGCTGATCCGCACCTCGGAGGGGGAGCGCGAGCTCTACCGCGTGTCCGCGGATCCCGGTGAGACGCGCGACCTGTCCGCGATCGAGGTGCAGCGGCGCGAGCGGCTCGAGCGCGCGCTGGACGACTGGCGCGACGGCGTGGCGGCCTTCGATCCGTCCGAGGAGAACGAGGGCATGCTGCGCGTCATGGACCCCGAGACCGAGGAGCGCCTGCGTCAGCTGGGCTACATCGGCGACTCCTGATCGCCCTTCCGGGGCCGCGCCGCAGCGAGTACGCTCCTCCGCCCGGCGCGCCCCGCCGGCCCCGTCGGCCTCCGTCGTCGACCCGTCCCCGATCCGATGTCCGCCCCCGCGAAGCTCGTCGCCCCGCCCGCCGCCGCCTCCACGCCCGCGCTCCCCGCGCGCGTGCTGCGCCTGCCCGCGGACGCGGCGCCGAACCTGCTCGTCGTCATCGACACCGAGGAGGAGTTCGACTGGTACGCCGACTTCGACCGCGGTCAGACCGCGGTCAGCGCGATGGACTCGGTCGGCCGCGCCCAGGACGTGTTCGACGAGTTCGGCCTGCTCCCGACGTACGTGGTCGACTATCCCGTCGCCTCGCAGGAGCAGGGCGCGGCCCCGCTGCGCCAGTTCCTGCGGGACGGTCGCTGCTCGATCGGCGCGCACCAGCACCCCTGGGTCTGCCCGCCGTTCGACGAGGAGCTCTGCGGCCTCCACTCCTACCCGGGGAACCTGCCGGCCGAGCTCGAGCGCGCCAAGCTGCGCGAGCTCGTGGCGGTGCACGAGAAGGCGTTCGGCACGCGCCCGCGCATCTACAAGGCCGGGCGCTACGGCCTCGGCGCGGCCTCGGGCAGCGTGCTGGCCGAGCAGGGCTTCGAGGTCGACGTCAGCGCGCGGCCCTCGTTCGACCTGAGCTCCCAGGACGGGCCCGACTACTCGCGCTTTCCGCCGTTCCCGTTCTGGCTGCACGACGGCCGCGAAGTGGGCGGCGCGCAGCCCGAGGGTGTCGCTGGACGCGAGGACGCCCAGGGCGTCCTCGCGATCCCCGAGTCCGGCGGATTCGTAGGCTTCGCCGCCGCGGGCGGCCCCGCGCTGCACCGCCTGGCCTCCCGCCCCGCGCTGCGCCGCGCGAAGGTGCCGGGGATCCTCTCCCGCCTCGGGGCCCTGGATCGCCTGCAGCTCTCCCCGGAAGGCTTTTCCCACACCGACCACCGCCGGCTGACCGAGGCGCTCTTCGCGCGCGGCGTGCGGACGTTCATCTTCTCGTTCCACAGCCCGTCGGTGGCCCCCGGCTTCACGCCGTACGCGGCGAGCGAGAAAGACGTGCAGGACTTGCTGGACACCTGCCGAAGGTACTTCGAGTACTTCCTCGGCACGCTCGGGGGGGTGGGGCGCACGCCCCTCGAACTGAAGGAACTGCTGATGGATCAGGCCGAGGAGCAGGCGTCGTGAAAGTGCTGGGTATCTCTCCGCTCGACAAGGACGCGACCGCGTCGCTGGTCGAGGACGGACGCGTGCTGTTCGCCGCCGGCGAGGAGCGCTTCAGCCGCGTGAAGCAGCACGCGGGCTTCCCCGGGCGGGCGATCGCCGCGGCCCTCGAGGCCACGGGCACGTCCCCCGCGGACATCGACGTCGTGGCCTACCCGTTCCTGACCTGGGAGCAGGAGGCGCGCCTGATCGAGAAGGCCTTCGCCGACGAGGTCGAGTTCGCGAAGACCTTCGGGCACGGCAACCTGCAGGCGCAGCTGGCCGAGGCCGAGCGGCGCATCCCGCAGCGCACGGGCGAGATCCACGGCCTGCAGAATCCCAACGAGCGCATGCAGAAGAGCCTCGCGAAGCGGCTCTTCTACCGCCTGGCCGGCGCGACGCCGTCGGTCTCGCGCGAGGTCGCCGCGCGGCTGTCGCGCGACTGGGCCGCGCGCGCGATCGAGGACCACAAGAAGTGGAACGTCGAGCTCGACGCGGAGCTCGCGAAGCTCGGCCTCACGGACAAGCTGAAGCGCTGCGAGCACCACCTGTCCCACGCGGCCAACGCGTTCCACACGAGCGGCTACGACCGCGCGCTGATCGTCACCATCGACGGCTACGGCAGCGGGCTCGCGGGTTCGGTCAGCCTGGGCGAGGGCAAGCAGATCAAGCGCCTGCGCAATCTGCGCTTCCCGTACTCGCTCGGCAGCTTCTACGAGATGGTGACCTCGTCGCTGGGCTTCCACCCCGACCGCCACGCCGGCAAGGTCGTGGGGCTCGCGGCCTACGGCGACCCCGCGGTGCTCTCCGACGTGCTGCGCAGCCGCTTCTCCGAGGAGGACGGCGACATCCGCATCCTCGAGAACCTGAACGTGCACTTCTCGCGGCACCTCTCGACGCGCTTCCCGAAGATCGACCTGGCCGCGGCCTGGCAGTACGTGCTCGAGGAAGTCGCCAAGAAGCTCGTGCACCACTGGGTGCGCGAGACGGGTGCTGAGAACCTCGTGCTCTCCGGCGGCGTGACGGCCAACGTGAAGATGAACCAGCGCCTGCACGAGGTCGAGGGCGTGAAGGGCCTCTTCGTCTATCCGAACATGGGCGACGGCGGCTGCGGCACGGGCTACGCGCTGCACCTCTGCCGCGAGGCGGGGTTCGAGCCCAAGCCCTTCGCGAGCGCCTACCTGGGCCCGGAGTTCAGCGACGACGAGATCCGCGCGGTGCTGGACGCCAAGGGGCTCGCGTACACGCAGCCCGAGGACTTCGCCGCCGACGTCGCGCGCCGGATCCACTCCGGCCAGGTCGTGGCGCGCTTCGGCGGGCGCATGGAGTACGGCCCGCGGGCCCTGGGCAACCGCTCCATCCTCTACCACGCGCGCGAGCCCGAGGTGAACCACTGGCTCAACAAGCGCCTGGGTCGCACCGAGTTCATGCCCTTCGCGCCCGTGACGCTGTGGGAGGCGCGCGAGCGCTGCTACAAGCACCTCGAGGGCGCCGAGCACACCGCCGAGTTCATGACGGTCACCTTCGACTGCACCGACTGGATGATCGAGAGCTGCCCGGCCGCCGTGCACGTCGACGGCACGGCCCGCCCGCAGCTGATCCGGCGCGAGGTCAACCCGGTCTACTACGACATCCTGACCGAGTACGAGAAGCTCTCGGGCATCCCGTGCCTGATCAACACGAGCTTCAACATGCACGAGGAGCCCATCGTCTGCACGCCGGAGGACGCCGTGCGCGCGTTCCTGCTGGGACACCTCGACGTGCTCGCCATCGGCTCCTTCGTCGTGCCGAACCCCGAGTCGACCGACGGGCAGCGCAACGAACCGGCCGCGGCCCTGGCCGGCGCCAACGCCTAGGCCTGTCGGAGTCGTCCCGGTTCGCGAGGACGGGTCTGTCCACGAGGCGCGCAGCGTGCGCCGGCTCAGGAGGGGATCAGCTCGGAGCGCCGCAGGAAGTCGAGGATCCGTTCCGCGAAGATCGCGTGACCCCTCGCGTCGGGGTGGTGGTCGTGCTCGAAGATGTGGAACGAACTCGCGTCGAGGCCCTCGAATCCCGGGCTGACGTCCAGGAAGTGGAAGCCGTTCTCGCGTGCGGTCTGTTCGAACCTGCGGATGCTGGGATGGCCTTCCGGAGTGAAGCCCGCGAACAGGTGGACGACCAGGACGGGGACGCGCGCCTCTTCGGCGAGCGCGCGCAGCTCGGCAAAGGTCTCGTCGACGTAGGCGGTGCGAAGCTGGTTCAGATTGCGCCCGTGCGCCGTCGCGGAGTCGGAGCCCGCGGGTGCGGTCGTCCTTCTGGCCGCGAGCGCGCGCCGCTTGCGGCGGACCGAGAGCTCGTGCGACAGCGTGTCGAACAGCGTGAACCGGCGCGAGTGGTCCACGACGGGCCTGGGTCGGAACGGGCGGGGATGGGGCCCGATCGGCGTCTGGTCGTTCCGCGTGATGCCCAGCAGGATCAGGTCCGGGTCGTAGCGGAGTGCCTTCTGGGCGAGCACGGCCACGTAGTCGCGCAGGCCGTAGCCGCCCACGCCGAAGTTCAGGAACTCGAACTCCGGCGCATCGAGATCCGCGTTCAGGCGGCGTTCGAGCCGCGAATGGTAGACGTCCTCGATCGCGACTCCCGATCCCATCGTGAACGAGTCGCCGATCACCGCGACGCGGAACACGCCGGGAGCCTTGGCCACGGAGTACTCCCGGTCGCGCATCCCGGCCGAGTTGGTCCGGAAGCGCGCCAGCTTGAAGCGGGTGTCGACGCCGGGCGCGAGCTCGTAGCGCAGCCCGGGCGCGGCAGCGGCTCGCAGCAGGCCCGAGTCGCCGAGCGCGTGCACGCTCTTCATCGCCCGCATCGAGAGGCCCGCACGACCGTACCGGTCGACGCGATGGAGGAGCTCCGCCAGACAGAGAGCCGCACCGAGCACCGCGAGGGAGAGCGCCGCCTTGGCCGCCAGCCGACCCGCGGAGCGGCGACCCGAGCGCCTGCCCGCGGTTCCTCGCTTCATGATCCTGTTCGATCCGTCGGTCCGCATACCTCGATCATGCTCAGGTGCTGCCGAAGCACGACCCAGCCGACGCCCCCGCCTAGCTAGTCGTCCGCGCGGAAGTGGTGCGAGCGCGTCAGGAGCTCGCGGCAGTCCCGCAGGAACCTGCCGCCGCGCGCGTAGGTCGCGTAGTTGTCCACGAAGTGCAGCGGCAGGGCCACGCCGTAGAACGCGTACAGCGCGAGCTTCAGGTCGACGGTCAGGCCCATCAGCACCCACGGCCCGAAGGCGAGGTCGAGGAGGGAGGCGGCGAGGAAGTAGAGCAGCGAAAGGTCGAAGTTCAGCGCCATCACGCGGAGCGTGGCCAGCGGGCCGCCGAAGCTCGGATAGGGAGCCACCTCGCCGGGCGCCGCGGGTTCGTCGGCCGGGGCGGGCGGCTCGTCCCGCTCCTCGGGAGCGATCTCCAGCGCGCGCGTCACCCAGCCTGCCTCACCCGGAGCGCGCAGCAGCGCGGAGCGGCAGATGACGGCCAGCGGCGCGTCCCGCAGGAACTTGTGGAACATCGTCGCGAGCAGCGCGCTGATGCCGAACGCGAAGCTCCACAATTCGCCCGTGGTGCGCACGGCCAGCACGCCGAGGGCGACGAAGAAGGCGGACTTCACCAGCAGGTGGAAGAAGAACTCGTGGAAGGCCCACTCGAGCTTCTCCACGCCGCGGTAGCGCGCGACTTCGCCGTCGACGCAGTCCAGCACGTAGTAGAAGAACACGAGCGCGAAGCCGAGGGCCGACGCGCCTCCGCCGAACGGCAGCAGCGCCGCGCCGGCGAGGCCGAAGACCAGCATGCCGACGGTCCCGACGGTGGGGCTCCAGCCGAGCTTCAGGAACGCGCGCGTGATGGGCAGGGACACCCAGTCCCCGACCAGCATGCCGGCCACGTCGTTGTAGGGGCGCACGGGCTCCTGAAGCCTGCGCCGCAATTCGGCTATCGACTCGACCATGCGACCCCCCTCCTCCTTCGACCGTCCCGGCTCACCCACCGAGACCCTCGTAGGTTCCCGTTCCCAGGATACGGACGGATCGCCGACGCGCCAGCCGCTAGATCCGCCCGGGCGCTCCCGAGAACTGTTCCGGGGAGCGATTCAGGCGTTGTGCATCCAGCCCTGTAGCGAGTGGAGCCAGAACAGCACGCCGCTGGCGACGTGGGCCAGCAGCAGAATCCACACCAGGGGCAGCCCTGCGCGGCCCAGGGGCCCCAGCCGGGCTCGGTCCAGCCGTCCGAGCTCCACGATGGAGATCGCGAACACCAGGTAGAGGCACGGAACCGTGCCCCAGAAGAAGTTTCCGTGGTAGAGCCACTCGCCCGTCTCCGCGAACAGCAGGAACTGCACCAGCGCGACCGCGAGGGCCAGCCACGCGAGCACCAGCGGACCGCGCGCGCGCACGTGGCGGCCGAAGAGCAGCGCGAAGGCCACGGGGAACGCGAACGACACCAGCAGGGACCCGAGCGCGTGCGTCGCGCCCGCTGGAAACTCGGTGTACTTGAGCCACACCGTCAGCGGCTCGAACGCGATGCCGGAGCCGCGCTCCTCCTCGAAGCCCGTGGACAGCTGGAAGGCGAGCACCAGGGTCGCCGGAAGCGCGCAGCGCGCCAGGAGTCCGAGCGGCCAGCGCCGGATCGCGGCGTGGATCGCCACGGCCGGCAGGAAGGCCAGGGCGAAGTTCGGCTTCACCAGCGCGGAGACGGCCAGCAGGATCCCCGACGCGAGCGCGCCGCCGCGCGTCGGCCGCGCGGACCGAACCAGCGGGAGCAAGCTCGCCAGCGCGAACGGCAGCGCGGCGATCGCCGTCGGGTTGTGCCAGACGTTGGGCGTGAACTGGCCCACGTAGATGCGCGGGAACATCCACCAGTTGACGATCGGCGACGCGAAGAAGACCGCGATCCAGAGGCCGGCGAGTGCGATCGGACCGGCAACGCGGGCGCTGCCGGGAGGCGCGCCGAGGTCTCCGGAGCCTCGCCCCGCGGCGCCCGGGCCCACGAGCAGCGCGCGCGCGCGCGGGCGCGCCAGCCGCAGCTTGGCGCCGACCGCGACCGTCAGCACGACCGCCGAAGCCGTGCGCAGCGCGGCGATCTCTCCGGAGAAACCGGTCAGCGCGTTCAGGACCAGGTGGAACAGGAAGTGCGGCGGCCAGCCCCCGCCGCGCGCGGCCTTCGCCGCCAGGCGCACGTGCAGCACGTGGTCGTTCTGCGGCGGCCGCTGCGCGTACCGCGCCAGCACCCACCAGGCGAGCCCGAGGAGGAGCGCGAAGCAGAGCGCCGGGAGCAGCCAGGCTGCTCGAGTCGCGGGGCGGGCTCCGATCGGCGCCGAGCTCGCGGCCGCGGAGGCGTCGGGTCCGGGCCTGGCAGCCGCCTCGGGGTAGTTCTCGTCCATGGCCGGCTCCGCGCTTCCGTGAGCCGCCGCGGCGCGCTCATCGATCGGCCCCGATCTTCCTCCCTCGGCGCGGGGGTCGCAATGCCTCGGCCGCGGCGGCGAGGATCCGGAGGAGGTCCGGCGGCGAGGCCGGGCGAGCGGAACCCGGGGATCCGGGCGAGAATGGCGAAGATGGCGCCAACGGTCCGCCGCGGGCCGGGATCTTGCGGGTGCACACCATGACCTCGTCCTCCTTCCCCGATGCCGACCGCCTCGTCGAGCACGCCGCCTGGATGCGGCGGCTCGCGCGCAGCCTGGTCGGTGACGCGGCGCTGGCGGACGACCTGGTCCAGGAGACGTGGCACGCGGCGCTCGTGAATCCTCCGCCGGAGGATCGGCCGCTGCGGCCGTGGCTCGCTCACGTGGTCCGGAACTTCGCGCGGCGCGCGCGGCGGGGAGAGTCCCGTCGGCGGCGGCGCGAGGAGGAGGGCGCGCAGCCCGAGGGTCAGCCCTCGGCCGCGGCGCTCGTCGAGCGCCTCGAGGGGCAGCGCAACGTCGTGGACGCGCTGCTCGCACTCGAGGAGCCGTACCGCTCGACGCTCGTGGGTCGCTTCTTCGACGAGCTCTCCGCGGCCGAGATCGCGCGCCGCACGGAGGTCCCGGAGGGCACCGTCCGCTGGCGCACGAAGCGCGGCCTGGAGCTCTTGCGGGAGCGTCTGGACGCGAGCTACGGCGGCGACCGGGGCGCGTGGTGTGTGGCGCTCCTGCCGTGGGCCGTCGGTCGCGAGACCGCGGCCGTCGCGACGGGGAGCGCGGTCGCCACCGCAGGAGTCCTCGGAATGAAAGCCCTCACGCTCGCCGTCGGAGCCGCGTCCGCCGTCCTCGTCGCCTTCCTCGGCTGGAGCGCGCTGCGCTCACCCGAGCCGCCCGCGCAGCCGCTGGCGACACCGCTCGCGCCGGTCGCCGTCGGAGCGGAGTCGACCGCACGGTCCGCGGACGCGGAGGGGCGAGGCGAGGCCGCCGCGGAGCGCGCCGAGCGCCAGGTGCTCGCGGGCGAGTCGGCTTCCGCACTCGCGGCGTCTCCGGAGTCCGTCGAGGCACCGGCCGGCAAGCTCCACGCGCGCTTCGTCGACGCGAACGGCCAGCCCGTCGTCGGGGTCGAGCTGCGCGCCGAGATCGACGGCGAGGAGCTGCTCGCGCGCAGCGCGGCCAACGGCGTCGCCGAGCTCTCCGTTCCCTTGCGCGAGGGCAGCGAGATGGTCCACTTCGCCGCCACGTGCGTCGGACACGCGCGCCACGCGGCCACGAGCAAGGTCACGGCCGGCGAGACCACGTGGCTCGGAGACATCGAGCTCGCCTTCGGCGGACGCATCGAGGGGCGCGTGCGCGACGAGCGCGGTCGGCCCGTCGCGGGAGCGATCGTGGACGCGACCGTCGCCGAGCTACCCGACACCTCCGCCCTGCAGAACCGGCTGAACGGACCGCTGATCGGCACGCTGGGGCTGGCGGTCCGCACGGCCGCGGACGGGAACTACGAGCTCGCGGGCGTGCCGGCCGGGCGCGTGCGGGTCTGGGCCCACACGCCCGCGACGCGCTTCGCGTTCACCGCGCCCGTCGAGATCCCCGCGCGTGGAGTCGCGCGCGGCGTGGACCTCCAGCTCGAGCCGCTGCGGGACGAGGACCTGATCGAGGGCGTCGTCGTCGACCCCGCGGGCCGCCCCGTACCCGACGCGCGCGTGGGATACCTCTACGAGAGTCGCTTCCGCAGCGGTTCGAGCCGCGCGCAGCTCGACGCGGACGCGCGCTTCCGCGTGCGCATGGGCATGGGCGGGATCTACTCCTTCTGGGCGCAGGACCCCGAGCGCCGCTACGGCATGGCGAGGGTCGAGGACGTCGCGCCGGGCACGCGCGACCTCGTGCTGCGGCTCGGGGAGCTGATCGAGCGCACGCTGCTCGTGCGGGACACGCGCGGGGAGCCGATCGAGCGCTTCGGAGTGGTCGTGCACGGACCCGACGACGAGGTGTGGCCGCCGAAGCCGGAGGAGCACCCCGACGGACGCGCGCCGCTGGCGACGCCCGCGCGGCCGTTCTACGTGACCGTCGCCGCCGCGGGGTACCGCTCGCGCACCCTCGGGCCGCTCGAGGCCGGTTCCGGTGGCGCCGCGCAGCTCGAAGAGCTCGAGTGCGTGCTCGACGAGGCGCCCGGCGTGCGCGGGCGCGTGCTGTCGGTGGACGGCCCCGTCGCGGGGGCGCGCGTCAGTCTGCACGAGTCCTATCCCGACGGGCTCCTGGTCCTGCGCAACGGGTTTCGCATGCGCTTCCGCCAGCAGGGGGAGCTCGAGGACGTCACCGACGCCGACGGCCGCTTCCTGCTCGGCCTCTCGAGCGACGCGGAGTTCGTGCTGCGCGCGGAGGCTCCCGGCTTCGCCGCCGCGGAGTGGGGACCGTTCCACGGCCCGCAGGCGGAGATCGAGGTCGTGCTCGGCCGCGGCGGTGCGATCGAGGGTCGCGTCCTCGTCGCGCGCGGCGAGGACCCGACGGGCACGATCGTCGGCATCCACTGCGGCGACGGCGCTCCTCGGACGAGGCGCGTGGGGCCCGACGGCCGCTTCCGCTTCGAGGGTCTGACCCCGGGCCCGTGGGAAGTGCGCCGCTGCGAGCAGGAGGACACGCCGGGCAGCGTCAGCACGCACCACTCCGCCAACCGCGACGACGAGCCCTGGCCGTGGGTCTGCGACGTCTACGCGGGCGAGACGACCTTCCAGGACGTCGACCTGCGCGCGGGGGAGACGTGCGTGCTCGTCGGCACGCTGGCGCTCGGCGGCGAGAGCCCGCACGGCTGGGTCGCGAGCCTCTGGCGACGCTTCACGTGGGGCGAGCAGGTGCGCGCCGGCGCTCCCACGTGCGCGCTGGCCGAAGACGGCGGCTTCCGCCTCGAGATCGAGCAGCCGGGCGCCTACACCCTGCGCCTGGAGGAGGCCGCCTCGGGTCGCAGCCTGACGGCGCCGATCAAGCTCGCGACCGGCGAGCGGGCGTGGCGCTTCGACTACCCGGTGGCCGAGCTCGCGGGCACCGGGGCGCACCCGGTCGCCGGCGCCGAGCTCGACTACGACCACGCCTTCGTGGTGCGGGCGAGCGGCGTCACGCTGCGCGTGCCGCTGCCCGCCGCGGCGGACGGCACGTTCCACGCGCGCGGCGTCCCCGCGCTGCCGGGCCACGTCGTGCGCTGGTCGCCCGAGGTCGGCGCGTCCTCGCCCGAGGGCTGGGACGAGCTCGTCCCCGTCGAACCGCATCCCGGTTCGATCGAGCGCGTGGCGCTGCCGTGAGCGCGCTGGCTCAGCGGGGCCAGCGAAACCACGTCGCGAACGGGTAGCCCTCGGTCACGACGAGGCAGTCGGGTCGCTGCGTGCGGAACGCCTCGAGCGCGGCCGCGGGGAGCTCGCAGCCCGTCAGTCCGAGCACGCGCAGCCGGGGCAGGCGCGCCAGCGCGGCGAGGTCGGACTCCCCGAGCCCGGACGTGTGCGCGAGGTCGAGCAGCTCGAGCTTCTCGAGAGCGGCGATGGCGTTCACCGCGCCCCCGGCGAACGCTCCGCGCGGACCGACCCGCACCCAGAGCTTGCGCAGCGCCTGCGCGCGGCCCAGCACGCGCCAGCCCTCCGGCGTCACGGAGTCGGCCGTGTCGATCCTGAGCTCCTGCAGGGAAGGGAGCGCCGCGAGGAGCCCGATCACGGCATCGTCGACGGGCACCGCGTCGAGGCCGAGACGACGCAGGCCGTGCAGCTTCTCCAGCGCCGCGAGGTGCCGCGCTTCGACGAGCCTGCAGCCGCCGAGGTCCAGCACCTCCAGCCCCGTGGCCGCGGCCAGCGCCTGCAGGGAGTCGCCCTCGAACCCGGAGCAGCCGTAGAGGTCGAGCGAGCGGAGCGCGTCGACGCGCGGCAGCCGGGCGAGGAAGCCGCCCGCGACCTCGCCCTGGTACGAGAGGTTCAGGCTGCGCACGTTCGCGAGCCCTCCGAGGAACCCGAGGTTCGCGTCCAGCACGTTGACGCGCGCCACGGTCAGGTCGACGGCGACGTCCCAGTCCTCGAAGTCCTCGGCGTGCTCGAACAGGTCGACCGCGGGGTGCGGCGAGCCGAACTCGAACGCGACCTGGTCGCCGGCGACGAAGAGCGAGAGCTCGGCGAGCTCGGGCAGCGCGCGCAGCGGCTTCATGCGCAGGGAGGGCCGCCATTCGCGGAGCGACACGGAGCGCAGTCGCCGGAGCCGGGCCAGCGGGGCCAGGTCGTCGTCCTCGAGCGTGCACTCGTCGAGGTGGAGGCTCGTGACCCACGGCAGCATCGCGAGCACGTCGATCGCCGCGGCGGGGGACGCGAGGCGCTCGAGGAACACGTTGCCGCTGCGCAGCTCCTCGAGCCCGCCGGCGAGGCGTGCGAGCTCGGCGGGCTCGGGCGCGGTGTCGAAGGCGAGCGTGAGGTTCAGACGCGCGGCGACCGGATCGAGCGCGAGCAGCGCGTCCGGCCCGCCGCGCGGGAAGCCGCCGTTGCGGAAGCTGAGGGACAGGGACTCGAGCGCCGGCAGCCGCGTGAGCGCGCCCAGCCCTCCCGCGCCGACTTCGGAGCAGCCGCTGGCGCTCAGTGTGCGCAGCCTCGCGAGCCGGGGCAGGGCCGCGAAGCCGCGGTCGGTGAGGTTCGGCTGCCAGTCGAGGTTCAGGTGTTCGAGGCTCTCGAGCTCGCACAGCGCCGCGAGGCCCGCGTCGTCGAGGCGCGAGTACGCGAGGTCGAGATCGGTCAGCCCCGCGCGCGAGAGCTCGCGCGCGAGCGCGCGCAGCTCGTTCGCGTCCCCGCGGGGCGCGGGGCCGCGGTAGGGCGGCGGGGGCAGCCCTCCGGGATAGGGCGGGGGCATCCCGATGCGGTCGAGGCGCAGCCGCACGCGCCAGCTGCGCACGGCGGGGAGCTCGAAGGAATCGCCGCTCGCGAGCGGCAGCGTCCAGGAGGCCGCACCGCCGTTCGCGAGGACGGCGTGGACGTCCATCGGGACCGTGGACTCGAGGACCTTCGGCTCCTGCGTGCCGGGGCCGCTGGCGGGGGAGACGAGCGCGAGAACGAGCGCGAGCGCGGCGTACATGAGAGACCTCCGTTCGGGGACGGAGGAGAGGTGCCGCGGCGGCGGGAATCGACTCAGCGTTTGTCGCAGTACTCCTGGAACTCGGCGTCCAGCTCGTCGAGGTCCATGCCGTAGAGGCGCTCGAAGACGGCCTCGATCGCGTCGACGTCGCCCCGCGGCGTGTTGCCCATGATCTGGAGCCACTCCGGGAACTTGCCCTCGTGCTCCTTCCTGGCCCACTTGCTGTCGCGCAGGAACTCGATGAAGAGGCCCGCCATGCGGTAGTTGTCGCCCGCTTCGCTGCCGCCGGACTTGCGGTTCTGGTCCGACGAGTAGAGCAGGCTCGGCAGCTCGACGAACTCGCGCAGGGGCGTGTGCCTGCCCTTCTTCACGGCGTTGGCGACGACGTTGTACTCGTTCTTCTTCTTCTCCACGTAGACGGCGACGCCCTCCTGGAACCAGGAGCCGCCGGAGTTCAGGAACAGGCGGTTGCCGAAGATCTGGTGCGTGGCCTCGTGGACGTGCGTCGGGTCGTTCGGGTTGCCGTAGGGCGCGGCGTAGTAGTCCCTCCACGCGTGCCCGCCCGAGCGGCGCGCGGCCTCCAGCGTGACGTCCGCGATCTTGACGTAGTAGTCGTAGTACTGGTCGGGCGTGATGAAGACGAAGACCGGCATGAGCTTCTGACCCTCGCAGTCCTCGAAGGGGAAGGTCTCCTTCACCTGCTCGTAGAAGTCCTCCATCTTCCTCCCGAACAGCTTCGCCTTGTTCTTGTTCGACATCACGATGTAGTGGTCGGTGCGCATGACGAGGTCGAGGTCGTCGACCAGGTCGTCGGGTGCGTCGCGGCGCCAGCGCGCCTCGGCCTCCTCGTCGGTCCAGTTCGGGTCGCGCTCCTCGCCCTCGTAGCGGACGCCTTCCGCGAACAGCCGCCGGGTCTCCTCGGCGAGCTCCTCCGACGGCGCCGGCTCGAAGTTCGCGCGCAGGGTGTAGCCGTTCTCCTTCAGCAGTCCGGCGAGGCACCAGTACTCACCGACCTCGGCGCCCTTCTCCCAGTAGGGCCCCCGGCCCGCCGCGGCGTAGGTGGCGTAGCCGTACGCGCCGGTGTGCAGCCAGGTCTCCGTGAACCGGAACGGCACGTCGCCCTCCTTCGCGCGGCGCGCCAGGTCCTCCTGGATCGTCGTGCGGAACGGGATCGGCTCCTGGTACGCGAACGTCTCGGTGGGGAAGAGGATCAGCGCCAGCTCGACCTTCGAACCGTCCAGCTCGCCCGTCCACATCACGGGCATCGTCGGGTTGCTGATGTCGCGCCGCTTCAGCTCGCCGAAGCGGCCGAGGTCGAACGTCAGGCCGAGATCGGGGAAGCTCGCGGCGCCGCTCGTGTCGTCCTCGGCGACGCGGGGAGCGCTCGCGGGGTGTGCGCCGGCAGTCACGGCCGCGTCCGACGACGCGAGTGCGGGTAGGAAAGCGACGAGAGCGAGCCGGGAGCAGCGCATGATCGACCTCCTCGGGGATCTGGGGATGCGGGAACGGCGCCGTGGCCTGAGGTCAAGATACCGGCCAGGCCACGGCGGCCAAGGAGCGGCCCCCGGCGGGGCTCGCGGCCGCTCCGGTTGCGTTCTGGGGGCGCTCCGGTGGAACTCAGGGGGACGCGGCGCGGACGCCTCCGGTCCCGGGACGGCCCGGGACCTTCCGCGATCTGGACGGCTCCACAGGCTTCCGTCCTGAATCCGGATCGACTCGGGCGCTGCACGGCCGCGAGGAGCGTTCCCAGGCGGCACCGTCAGGGGCACGCCGTTTGCTGGGTCGGTCGCGGCGCGAGGTCTCCAGAGGCCGCTCCCGTCGTGACCGTTTCCCCCGGCCCCGCTTCGACCCTCGAACCATGACGATCCTCTCGCTCTCCTCGATCGCCCTCGCAGGCTTCGCTTCGCTGGCTCCCGCCGCGGTCGACTTCGACACCTGGCGCGCCTACGACGCCTCGACCTTCGCTGCGGCGCGCTATCCCAAGGTCTTCGTCGCCGGCGATCTGAACGGCGACGGGTCTCCCGACGTCGTCGCCGCGCACATGTTCAACTCCGGCTGGTTGAGCGTCCTGTTGAACGACGGGGAGGGCGGGTTCCTCCCGCCGTCCTTCGTACCGCAGGCCCTCGGGTCGTGGGGACTCGAGCTCTGCGACGTGGACGGCGACGGCGACCTCGACGTCCTCGCCGCGAACAGCGGTTCGAACTGGCAGGGCAACGGCTTCACGCGCTACCTCAACGCCGGGGACGGCTCGCTGGGTTCCCCCGCGAGCTTCGCCTCGGTGGGGGGCCCGTCGGGCCTCGCGGTCGCCGACTTC
>CAYGPA010000051.1:0-17230 GCA_964351535.1 uncultured Planctomycetaceae bacterium | reverse complement strand
TCGCCATCAGCGTGGCCGCCATGACGACGAACTCGCCCGCGAGCTCGATGTCGATGGCCTGCAGGTCCTTCAAGTACCCCAGGTAGCCGTCGATCACGCGGTTGATCTCGACGTCGCAGATGTCCACCTCCTGCTCCCTCACGAGGTGCAGGAGGAGGTCCATCGGGCCGTGGAAGAGCTCTTCCAGGCGGATCGTGTATTCGGTGTCGGTCACGGCCGGCTCGCCGTCCTCAGGATGCCAACAGGTTGTCGATGGGAGAAGTCACCCATTCCGTGAACCTGTAGAGGAACAGCATGCTCTCGATCAGGAGCTTCTGGAACGGCGGGAAGAAGAAGATCAGGAAGAAGATCAGCAGCATCCCCAGGCGCTCGAGCCCGACGTAGGACTCCCGCAGCGGCGCCGGCAGGATCCACGCCATGACCCGCGACCCGTCCAGGGGCGGAATCGGCATCAGGTTGAAGATCGCGAGCAGCACGTTGAAGGTCACCGCCGCGCCCAGGACGAGGGGCAGGAGCTGCTGCTGGCGGTCGTGCACGTGGTCCGCGGCGCCCACGTAGAAGCCCGTGTAGGCGAAGACCTTGTAGATCGAGAGGAAGAGGATCGCGAGCAGCACGTTCGAGGCCGGGCCGGCCAGGGCCACGAGGCTCATGTCGCGCAGCGGCTTGCGCAGCCGGTTGGGGTTGACCGGAACCGGCCGGGCCCCGCCGAACACGAACCCCGAGAGCAGGTAGACGATCGCCGGCAGCGCGATGGTCATCACGGGGTCGATGTGGGCGATCGGGTTGAGCGTCAGCCGGCCGAGGTCCTTGGCCGTCGAGTCGCCGCACTTCCAGGCCACCCAGGCGTGCGCGGCCTCGTGGATGCCGAGCGACAGCACGAGGAAGGCGATCACGAGCGCGATGCCCAGGGGCCCGATCTGCTCGACGCTGGGGAAGCCGATGGCGGCGAGGGCGGGCAGGGAGCTGGCGAGCGGGGCGATGGTGGAGTCCTCCGGGGTGGACGAGCGCGGCGGCGGACTCTAGCAAAACGGCCCCTGGGGACGGCTGGTGTCGGCCGGCCTCGGCGCTCGGCCGCCGGCAACTGCGTCGGGCTGGCGCGCGACCTCGCGCGGACCGCGAGCTAGAATCGGCGGCCGAACGGGCAGCGAGGGCCAGTGCGCCGCGAGCCGGCGTTCGTCTCGAGAACGGAAGACATGACGTTGAGCGGCATCGCGAACTCGGCGCAGGAGAGGCTGCAGCGCGCGCGGCTCGTCATCGAGATCGAGGCCCGCACGATCGCCAGCCTGGCCGACCGCGTCGACGAGAACTTCGTCCGCGCCGTGGACATGGTCCTCGGCTGCCGCGGCAACGTCGTCGTGACCGGGATGGGCAAGGCCGGGATCATCGGGCAGAAGATCTCGGCGACGCTGGCGAGCACGGGCACCCCGTCGCTCTTCCTGCACCCCGCCGAGGCGCTGCACGGCGACCTCGGGCGGATCCGGGCCGGGGACCTCGTGGTGGCGATCTCGAACTCCGGGGAGACGCAGGAGGTCAACCTGCTCGTCCCCGTCGCGCGCAAGATGGACGCGCGCGTGCTCGCGATGACCGGGCGCGGCGAGTCGACGCTGGCCGGCCTGGCCGACTGCGTCGTCAACCTGGGCGAGGTCGACGAGGCCTGCCCGATGGGCCTGGCCCCCACCGCCAGCACCTCGGCCATGCTGGCCATGGGCGACGCGCTGGCGATGGTCGTGCTGGCCGAGCGCGGCTTCGGCCGCGAGGACTACGCGTTGTACCACCCCGCCGGCAGTCTCGGCCGCCGGCTGATGCGCGTGCGCGAGGTCATGCGCCAGGGGCGCGAGATGCCGCTCGTGCGCACCGGCGCGACGGTGCGCGACGTGCTCCGCGTCATGTCGGACACGCCGGGCCGGCCCGGGGCGGCGCTGGTCGTCGGCCCCGACGAGCGCCTGCTCGGGATCTTCACCGACGGCGACCTGCGCCGCCTCCTGAAGTCGGACGACACGGCCTTCCTGACGGACGCGATCGACGACCACGCCGGCCGCGACCCGAAGTTCGTCGCGCCCGAGATGCTCGTCGAGGAGGCCCAGCACCTGCTGAAGGAACATCGGATCGACCAGTTGCCCGTGCTCGACGAGAGTCGCCGGCCCGTCGGCCTACTCGACGTTCAGGACCTCCTCGACGTGCAGTTCTAGGAATGCAGAAGCGCGCGACTCCCAGCCCCGAGGCCCTCGCCACGCTCGTCCGCATGCGGATGCTCGCCCTCGACGTCGACGGCGTGCTGACCGACGGGCGGATCGTGTACGGAGACGGCGTCGAACTGCAGGCCTTCCACGCCCACGACGGCAAGGGCATCCGGCTGCTGCTGGACGAGGGGCTGCGCGTCGTGTGGATCACCGGCCGCGGCTGCGCCGCGACGGAGCGGCGCGCGAAGGAGCTCGGCATCGACGAGCTCGTCGTCCAGAGCGGCCCCAAGGACGAGGCGCTCGCGGAGCTGCAGGAGCGCTTCGAGGTGACGCCGGAGGAGACGGCGGCCATGGGGGACGACCTGCCCGACCTCGCGCTCGCCAAGCGCGCGAGCTTCTTCGTCTGTCCGCATGACGCGCGCGAGGAAGTGCGGGCCGTGGCGAACTTCGTGACGAACGCCCCGGGCGGGCACGGCGCCGTGCGCGAGCTCGCCGAGCAGATCCTGCGCGCCCGCGGCCGCTGGGAGGCGATCGTGCGAGCTTCCGGCGGATGAGACGCCGGCTGCTGCTGTTCCTGGCCATCTTCGGGACGGGTCTGGCGCTGCTCTACTGGCTGGAGGGGCGTGGTTCCCCGGAGGATCGGCAGGCGCGCACGGAGCCGGTCCCGACGACGAGAACCGTCGAGGATGATTTCATCGAGGTTCCTGTGCAGATTGGCGAGGGCGAGAGCGAGCACGGCGTCGAGGGTTCCCTGAGCGGGAAGACGTCGATCGGGATCTTCACGGAGACCAAGCCGAGCGTCCTGCATGTACGTATCGAGGCCGAGGACTCCGAACTCCAAGGAGACAGCGTCTACGAGCTGCTGGGCGTCACGGTGCGCAGGCTCGATCCCGGGACGCGCAAGCTGGAGCTCTCGATCGACGCCGAGAGCGCGCGCGCGCAGATCGACACGACCTCCGACGTACCGATCGATCCCGACTACCCGATCCTCCTGCGCGGCGTCACGGCGCAGCTGCTGCGCGACGTCGTGTTCGCGCCGATCTCCCTGCGCACCGACGAGCTGCGCGGGGTGCTGGCCGACAACACGCTGTTCACCGACGCGGACGTCGTCGTGACCGGCCGCGGCCTGCGCGCGATCGGCACCGGACTGCGCATCGACCCCGAGACGCGCACCCTGACGCTCGCGAGCGACGCCGACCTCGAGGTGCGTCGGCCCGGAGGGAGCACGGCGACGCTCTCCTCCACCGGGCCGCTGGAGGCGCGCACGCGGGAGGAGCAAGGCGCCTTCGCCGTCCGGGCCGAGACGGAGGCGCGCATCGAGATCCGCTCCGCGGGCGAGGCGCGCGAGCGGGACGCCGTGCTCTCCGGGAACGAGATCGAGATCCTGGGGCACACCGAGTCCGCGGGCGACGAGCCCTTCCGCATCGAACGCGTGACGGCCATCGAGAACGCCGTGATTCGCACGGCCGACGGCGAATTCTCCGCCGCGCGCGCGACGGTCCGGTTCGACGCCGCCGGCATCGCGCTCAGCGCCCTGCTCGTCGGCGAGCCGCAGGTGCGCATCGACCTGCGCAACCTGAGCGACGAGGGCGAACCCGTGCGCGTCGAGCTCTCCGGCGTCGGCCCCCTGACGCTCGACCTCTCTCCGGAGCGCCGCGGCTCGTTCGAGCTCGAGGGCGCCTCGCAACTGCACGTTCCGAGCTTCGACGCGACGCTCTCCGCCGAACGACGCATGCGCGGTGTGCGCACGCAGGCGGGCCGTACCGGCAAGCTGATCGCCGTCGGCGGCGTGGTCGGCGAGCTCGAGACCGGCACGCTGACGACCGACGAGATCGAGTTCGCGGCGGTGTCGGCCCAGGAGGGTGAGGTCGCCCTGCTGTTGCAGTCCTCCGGCCCGACGCGCTCGGTCGGCACGCTGCCCGACGGCCGCGCCTACGAGCTCGAGGCCACGCGCGGCCTCTCGTACCGACGCGTGGGCGACGCGTTCCAGGTGCCCGAGGCCCGCGGATTCTCGTTCCGCGTCGAGGGCGCGGAGGCCTTCGAGACCTCCGCCGGCGTGCTCCTCGACTTCGACGGGGAGACGCTCGCGTTCCGCGCGGACGAGGACGTCTCGTTCTCGTCCGAGCTCGGCCGCGGCTCGGGGACGAGCCTCATCGCCCTCGGCCGCGACTCCGGCGTGCTGACCGGCGAGCCGGGGCGGCCGGCGCGCTTCGACTACGCCGACGGCTGGCTCGAGGCCCAGACGATCGACTTCGAACCGGGCAACCTGCGCGCCGAGGGCGACGCCGCGGGAGCCTGGTCGACGCAGAACGTCGCGACGACGCTCGACGCGCCGTGGATCGAACTGGAAGACGTCGAGGGCGAGCGCGTCCTGACGGCCGGCGGCGGCATCGACGCCGTCGTTCGCACCGAGGAGCGCACGCTCTCGGTCGAAGCGCGCGAGCTCGAGCTGCGCGCCACGCTCCTGCCCGACGTCCTGAAGGGCGAGGACCGCCTCGGTCCGATCGCGCTGACGGCGCGCGACGAGGTCATCGTCGACTACCTCGGAGAGGTCGAGTTCGCGGGTCGCGGAGGGCTGCTGGAGGTCGCCGTCGAAGGTCCCGCGTCGGGCACCGGCCGGCTGCTGCCCGCGGAGGGCCAACGCCTCACGAGTCGCGGCCGACTCCCCGGCAAGCGGGTCTCGTTCGAGCTGCTCTCCGACACGCTGGAGTTCGGGGAGCAGAGCCTGGTGGCGCGCAACGCCGTCCTCGACGTCGACGGCATCACGGTCGGCCTGACGTCCTCGGAGGCGCGCGAGCCCGGCAGCGTGCGCGCGATCTCCGGCCGGCTCGAGGCGAACGCCGATGCGGTCCTGTTCGAGGAGAGCGTGTACATCGGCCGCTTCGGCGAGCGCGGCGAGGTGTGGTCGCTGGACGCCGACCGCGCGCTGCTGACGGCCGGGGCGCCGGTGGAGGGCGAGCTGCCCGTGCTCTCGCGACTCGAGGCCTGGGAAGGCTTCTCCCTGCGCTTCGACCGCGGCATGGAGGCGAACGGAGAGCGGCTCGAAGTCGATCGCGAGGACCGCAAGGTCCGGATGACGGGCAACCCGGTGCAGGTGCAAGTGCCCGGCGCGAACTGGACCGCCAAGGAGTTCGAGATCGACCCGGAGATCGGTTCGGTGCGCGCTTCGGCCGGCTCCTTGCGCCTGGTGACGCCGAGCGGTGTCTCGCCGTGGACGCTCAGCTACGAATCGATCGAGCCGCGCATCGACCGCGACGAGACCATCCAGGTCGTGCGCCGCCCGATCTTCGTCGACGGCCTTCGCGTCATGCGCGCGGACTGGGCCGTCTTCTGGATCGATCCCCAGGGCTTCCGCGCGCTGACCACGGGCTCGGGATCCTCCGAGGACTTCCCGACCGTCGCGCCGCCGGAAGGGGCCGGCAGCACCGGTCCGCCCGAAGCGCCGCGCATGCCCAGCCTGTTCGGCTCGCTGAACCGGGACGGAGAGACGGCCTGGCTGCGGGAGCTCTACCTCGACGGCAACCTCGAGATGCTCGAGTCCGGCCTGCGCATGGCGCGCGCCGGCGCCGTGTATCTCGACTTCATCGACGGCCACGGCTGGCTCTACGACGCGGACTTCACGATCCGCTCGCCCGGTCGGGTCGTGCGCCTGCATGCGGACTGGCTGCGGCACTCCGCCGACGGCTCCCTGCGCGCCGACAGTGCCGTGCTGACGAGCTGTGACTTCGACGTGCCCCACTACACCGTCGAGAGCGGCAGTCTGGACATCGAGCCGCGCACGGATCCGGAGGGCGAGAAGACCTCCTGGTTCGTGGAGCTGCGCGACAACGCCATTCGCTTCGCCGACGGTCCGGCCCTGCCGCTGCCGAAGATCGGCTTCGCCATGAACAAGGACTACTCGGTCGACGCGGATCAGATCTCCGTCTTCGGAGCACGCCCGTTCTCGATCGGCAATTCCGCGCGCTTCGGCACGTTCGTGGAGACCAGCGTGGCGAGCGACATGTCGGGGCTCGCGCGCCGGTTCCACCAGTTCCTGCGCAAGCTCATTCCGAGGGGCTCGCTGAACCTGCCCGACCTGCCCGGCGGGCCGTCCTTCGGCGACCTGGGGCTCGGCCCTCCGCCCAAGGGCGAGCTGTCCGCCTCCGCCGCGTACCTCGGCTCGCGCGGCGCGCTGCTGGACCTCGGCCTCGAGATCGAGTCCCAGGACTTCTACCGCTTCAAGATCGACAGCGCCGTGGTGTTCGACAGCGGCCGCGACCGCGGCTTGATCCGCGTTCCGGAGAACGACCGCGACGAGGTTCGCTGGTGGATCCGCGAGCGCGGCCGGATCCAGCTCGGCGAAGACTCCTGGATCGACGCGGTCTTCACGACGCAGAGCGACCCCGGAGTGCAGAGCGAGTTCTTCGAGGGCGACTACCTGCGCTACGAGGATCGCGAGACCTTCCTGAACTGGCGCAGGGCCGATGGCGAGGACTACGCCAACGTGACCGTCGAGGCGCGGCCCGACGACTGGCGCACCGAAGTTCTCGAGCAGCCCAACGGTCGCCTCTACCTCGGTCGTCGCGAGGTCACGACCTGGGGCGAGACCCCGGTGTACTACGACTCGAACTCGACCGTGGGCTACATGCGCCGCATCGAGGGCGACCCGTTCTACGAGGCCGGTTTCGCGGACGGGTTCGGCGACGGCGAATCGCTGCGCGCGGACACGCGCCACCGCCTCGAGGCGCCCGCGTCGCTGGGCGTCTGGGGGCTGCGGGCGACGCCCTACATCGAGGGCGTGGGGACCGTCTGGAGCGAGTCCGCCACCGGCAATTCGTCGCCCGCGCGCGCCGGGCTGCTGGCGGGGCTCGAGCTCACGTCGACGATCTGGAAGCCGCTGGGCGACGACGGGCTGCACGAGCTGACGGGCTCGATCGGCGTGCGCACCGACCTGGCCTCGGAGGAGTCCGGCGGCATCCCCTACACCTTCGACCAGATCGAGACCTCGATCGAGGGCAGCTTCGTCGACATGAAACTGCGCTCGCTCCTGTCGACGCCCGGAGCCGAACACCGCTGGGACCTCGAGCTCGCGCTGACGCACGCGCAGGGCTCGCCCGACGTCCCGAACGGCTTCCGCCCGCTGCAGGTCAAGACGGACTATGTCAGCAGCTTCCGGGACACGCTGTTCGGCGTGTACCACGACGGCCGCTACGACCTCGAGGGCGCCGGGCCGGTGTACATGCGCACGATCTTCGGCATCGAGCCCTACCCCGCCGTGGCGTTCGGGTTCGGCCACAGCCAGGGGCGCAACTCGATGGACCAGCGCATCTACGAGGCCCTGACGCTCGCGGCGCGCTGGCAGGTCAATCCCAAGTACGAGCTCATCGGGACCCAGTCCGTCTCCCTGATCGATTCGGGCTCGCTCGCTTCCCAGGCCGTCGTCCGACGCTACGGACACGACTTCGTGTTCGACATCGAGGTCTCCTTCCGCCAAGGCGAGGGCTCGTCCTTCTCCATCGGGGTCGAGCCCCTGCAGCTGTTCGACCGCCCGCGGTTCGCGTTCGTCGAGCGCTTGCGGTACGCCCAGCAAGACGGGTGACGGGCCTCCGAGGTAGGATGGGCGCGCCGTGTTGGGCCTCCTCTTCAACCTGAGCCTCGGCGAGCTGGTCGCCATCGGGATCGTGGCGCTGCTGGTGTTCGGCAGCAAGCTGCCCGAGGTCGCCGCGCAGCTCGCCGTCCAGGTGCAGCGCGCGCGCCGCACGCTCCAGGACCTCCGGCGCGAGACCGGTATCGACCGCGAGATGTGGGAGGTGCGCCGACGCTTCGACGAGGCCATGCCGCGCGACGTGGAGTCGCCGGTGACGGCCTTCCAGCAGGCCCGGCTCGAGGCGCGCCGCAAGCTGGAGGAGCGTCGGGCCGAGGACCCGCAGGGCGAGAAGGCGACGGGCGCCGCGCCGGGGAATCCGGAGCCGGGGAGTCCCGAGCCGGCGGACACCCAGCCCGGCGTCGCGAAGCCGGTCCCGCGCGAGTCGGGCGAGCGACCCGGGAACGCCCCGGAAGCTCCGAGTACTGAGCCCGCGGGCGACGCCTAGGCGTCGGACGACGGCGGCGGCTCGTCGTCGTCGGCGCCGTCCTCGAGCGCGATGTGCACCGCCGCGTCGGCCTCGTCGAACAGGCTCGAGAGGGCGTCGAGGTCGTCGCGGTCCATCGCGTGCGCGTTCTCGTCCAGTTCCGTCGAGTCGTCGTCCGCCTCGAGGAAGAGCTCCGGTTCGTCCTCGTCCTCGCCGGACCGGGTGGGTAGCGCCGCTTCGACCTCGGCGGCCTTCGCCTCCGCCTTGACCTCGGCGTCGTTGGCGGCCTTCGCAGCGAGGGCAGCCTGCTCGACGAACCACGTGCGATTGCCCGACACGGTGCCGACGAGCGGCAGGATCGCGAGTCCGGTCTGCGCCGACATGATCCCGAGGACTTCGGCCGGGACGAGGACCGGCATGCAAACCGTCAGGAGCTGGCCGTGGCGCTCCATCGGGATGATCTTGTTCATCGCGAGGAACTCGAAGTCGAGCCCTTCGACCGCGCTCGGCTGCGGCGTGTAGGTCTCGACCGGCAGGAACGGCAGTCCGTACAGCTCGCAGACGACGCGCGCGATCTCCCAGTCCGTGATCAGGCCGTTGTCGACCAGGAGCTCGGGGAACGGGAACCCGCTCTGGGCACAGGTCTGCAGCGCGACGGCCAGCCGTTCGGGCTCGACCAGGCCTCGCTGGCCCAGGATCTCCGCGAGGGCGGAGTAGTCGAAGCGTTGGTTGTTCTTCACCGAAAGCGGGGGGTTGGGGGCTGCGCCTCCGCCGGCACGCGGCGAAACCACACGGGGGCTTATCGGCCCCCCCTCTCCCAGCCTTGACCGTCGGTCGAACAACCGCGGTCCCGTTCGCCCGGTCCCGGAAAGAATTTCCGGGGTCGGGCCGGCCGACGGTGTCAGACGTCGAGGTTCGTGACCTCGAGCGCGTGGCGCTCGATGTAGACGCGGCGGGGCTCGACGCCCGGGCTCATGAGGATCGTGAAGATCTCGTCGGCGACGAACTCGTCCTCGAGCTGGACGCGGTACATCCGCCGACGCGCGGGGTCCATCGTCGACTCCCAGAGCTGGTCGGGGTTCATCTCGCCCAGACCCTTGTAGCGCTGGAGGTCGACGTCGCTCTCGACGCTGGTCCGCACGGCGCGCGCCAGGGACAGGGCGCTGTTCGCCTCCGCGGTGTTCTTGCCGCGAACGACCTCCCAGTCACCGGCACCCTGCAGGGTCAGGCCGCGATCCTGCAGGGACTTCAGCACGTTCGAGACCTCCTCGACGTGCAGGATGCGCGCGGTCACGGCGTGGGCGTTGTCGCGCGTGAAGTCGTGTTCGGACCCGTCGTAGACGCGCAGCTCCTCGCCTTCCGCGAGGCCGACCTTCTGCAGCTCGAGCCAGTTCTGCAGCTCGTCGTCGCTGTGGAACATCTGGTCGACGCCCTGCGCGGAGGCCCAGTGGCTCGGAGCAACCTCCCCGTTCCAGGCCGCGAGGATGTCCTCCGCCGCGACCCGCGTCCAGACGGGGATCAGGCGCTCGGACAGGTCCTCGAGCTTGCGCAGGTCGTTGCAGAGCTCGCGCAGCTCGGGTCCGGTCCACTCGCGTCCGCTCTGGCGATCGCGGATCGTCATCGCGTCGACGCCGAGCTCGATCAGCACGCGACGCAGCTCCGGTTCCGTGACGATGTAGCGCTCGGTCTTGCCGACGCGCAGCTTGTAGAGCGGCGGCTGCGCGATGTAGAGCATGCCCGCTTCGATCAACGGCCGCATGTGGCGGAAGAAGAACGTCAGGAGCAGCGTGCGGATGTGGGAGCCGTCCACGTCCGCGTCCGTCATGATGATCGTCTTGGCGTAGCGCACCTTCTCGAGGTCGAACTCGTCGGCGATGCCGCAGCCGAGCGCGGAGATGATCGTCATGATCTCCGAGTGGCCTAGCATCTTGTCGAGCGGCGCCTTCTCGACGTTCAGGATCTTGCCCTTCAGCGGCAGCACGGCCTGGAAGCGGCGGTCGCGGCCCTCCTTCGCGGAGCCACCGGCCGAGTCACCCTCGACGAGGAACAGCTCGGAGACCTCGCGGTCCTTGCTCTGACAGTCGGCGAGCTTGCCGGGCAGGTTGCCGCTGGCGAGGGCCGACTTGCGCCGCACGAGGTCGCGCGCCTTGCGCGCCGCCTCGCGGGCCGCCGCGGCACGCTGGGCCTTCTGGAAGATCGCCTTGCCGGAGGACGGGTTCTCCTCGAGGTAGCGGCCGAACGTCTCGGCGACCGCGGACTCGACGAGCCCCTGCACCTCGCGGTTGCCGAGCTTGTCCTTCGTCTGTCCCTCGAACTGCGGGTCGGGCACGTGGACGGAGATGATCGCGGTCAGCCCTTCGCGGAAGTCGTCGCCCGCCGGACCCGTCTCGGAGTCCTTGACCAGCTTGCCGTTGCGCGCGTACGTGTTCAGCGAGCGCGTGAGGGCCGCCTTGAAGCCCGCGAGGTGCGTGCCCCCGCCCGGTGTCTTGATGTTGTTCGCGAACGCGAACACGTTCTCCTGGAAGCCGTCGGTGTACTGCAGCGCGACCTCGACCATGTACTCCGCGTCGGGGTACTCGTCGGACGTCACCACCTTGCGGAAGTGGATCACGTCGTCGTGGATCGGCGTCTTGTTCTTGTTCAGGTTGCTGACGAACGTCCGCAGACCGTCGGGAAACTCGAAGTGCTCCTTCTGCCCGTTGCGCTCGTCGAGCAGGTTGATGACGACGCCGTGGGCCCCCATCAGGTAGGCCGTCTCGCGCAGGCGGCTGGAGACGATCTCGTAGTCGATCTCGGTCGTCGAGAAGATGTTCCCGTCGGCCTTGAACGTGATCTCGGTCCCCGAGCGGTCGGTCTCGCCGACGACCTCGAGCGTGCCGACGGGCACGCCGATCTCGAAGCGCTGGAAGTGGATCTTGCCCCGCTGGTAGACGCGCGCCTCGAGCCACGTCGACAGCGCGTTCACGCAGGAGACGCCCACACCGTGCAGTCCGCCCGAGACCTTGTAGGCGCCGTGGTCGAACTTGCCGCCGGCGTGCAGGCGCGTCAGCACGACCTCGAGCGCCGGCACTCCCTCGGTCGGGTGCATGTCCGTCGGGATGCCGCGGCCGTCGTCCGTGACGCGCACCGAGCCGTCCTTCTGGATGATGACGTTGCACTGCGTCGCGTGCCCTGCCAGAGCCTCGTCGATCGCGTTGTCCACGACCTCCCAGACGAGGTGGTGCAGGCCGCGGACGGCCGTGTCCCCGATGTACATCGCGGGGCGCTTGCGAACGGCCTCGAGCCCTTCGAGGATCGTGATCGACTCGGCGCCGTAGCTCTGGGTTTCCGTCTTCTCGGTCATGTCAGCGTTCGAGTTGGAAGTCGATTCGGCGGACCCGTTCGGCCCCCAGGATCGCGTTGGTCCGGCGCCTCAGGTCCTCGCCGGTGAAGTTGCGGAGCTCCTGCAGGAGCGCCGCGGATCGGACCTCGACGGTCAGCTCGCTGTCGCGGAAGCGCACGGCCCGCGTGCGGTGACCCTGGCTGCCCACCGCCTGGGACCAGGCCTCGAAGATCTTGGACCGCGAGAGGCGGGTGGCCAACCCGCTCTGGTTCAAGTACTGGGACAGGACGTCGCTCAGGGGCGCTACGCCGCCGCGTTTCCGGGGAGTCTTGGGCACCGGGTCGGTCTGGAGTCGAGTCGGGGGTCGATTGCGGGTCCGGGCGCGAGGCCTGGAAGGGGTTTCAGGCATCCATCGTGATCGGCATCACGACGTACACGTAGTTCTCCCCGAGCGTGAACTTGCCCGGCGAGGTCTTGTCGTTGAACTCGAGCCGGATGACCTCGCGTTCAGCGTTCTTCAGGCCGTCCACGACGTAGTCCGGGTTGAAGGCGATGTCCGCGGCTCGGCCCTTGTACTCGACGTCCATGTGGGCCGTGGCCTCCCCCCGGCCGGCGGACTGGCCGAAGAGCTCCAGCTTGCTCTTCTTGACGGACAGCCGCACGGCGCGCGCCTCGTCGCCGGTCACGTTCGCCACCAGGCGGATCTTGCGCTGCAGGTGCTCGCCGTCGGCCTCCAGCGAGTTGCCCACCTCGGTCGGGATCACCGCGGAGTACCGCGGGAACTCACCGTCCAGCAGGCGCGCGAAGACCTCGGCGTTGCTGGTGCGCAGGCCGATCTGGTTCTCCTCGAAGCCGAGGCGCAGCTGATCCAGCGGGTCGGAGATGACGCGGCAGAAGAGCTGCATGCCCTTGGTCGGCACGATCGTGGCGTGTTCGGGGCCCGCTCCCTCGGGGACGTCGATCAGCGCCGAGGCGACCGCCAGACGCCGGCCGTCGGTGGCGACCATCTTCAGCTTGTCCCCCTCGATCTCGAGCAGGACCCCGTGCATCGCGTAGCGACCCTGCTCTCGCGCCGCGGCGAAGGCGGTGCGCTCGACGAGCTTGGTGAACGTACCGCCCTGGATGCTCAGGGACCTCTCCTCGGCGAAGCGCGGGACCACGGGGAACTCGTCGGGGTCGATGGTCACCAGCTCGCACGTGTCGCCGTCCGAGGTGATCGTGCAGTTGCCGCCCTCGGCGTGGAACTCGACGGAGTCGCCGGAGAGATCGCGCACGAAGTCGAGCGTCACGCGAGCGGGGATCACGGTCGTGCCGGGATCCTCGACCTTGACCTTCTCGACCCGGTATCGAACCGCGACTTCGAGGTCCGTGCCGACGAGCTCCAGTGCGTCGTCGGTCGCGACGATACACACGTTCGACAGCACCGGCTTGGGGCTCTTGGCCGGGACGACGCTGTTCACGACGGCGAGGCCTTCCCGCAAGCGCTCCCTGTCGCAGAGGACCTTCATGCTGTGTCTCTCCCTGAGAGATTAAATCTTCTTAGTCTTCTTAAGCACCGCCCGTTTTTGTGGACGGTTGCACCGGCCGAGCGCCCAGTCCGTTGATCGACAACGGGTTGCGCACGCAAGGTCGGTCTGGAGAACGTCGTTTGCACCGTGGAGAGTCCGTGGAGTTCGTTGGAGTTGTTCACGGGATTCCACGTCGCCCTCGCGGAGCCCTCGCGGAGCTGTGGAGTACCGCCGAGATGTGCACGTTTCGTCCCCGGTTTCCCCCGGTAGTTGTACGTGCCTTTTCCACGGCCCATCCACGGCTGGTTCCGGGGCAGGTAGCTGCGTACGAGGGCCCCCCAGGACCGCGCGAACAGCGTACGCGAAAGCCGCGTCGAGGGGAACGACGGAGGGGCGCTGGAAGGCCCCAGGAGCGCGCCTGGGAGACGCTGACGGCCACCCCGAGACGCGGGGCGCGAGCCGCCGGCGCGAACCGGGACGGCGACGCGGGCGCTCCCCCGACGAAGGGGTGCCCGCAGGCGTTCGGCCCTCACGCGTCGGGCCGCTGGAGCTGGGTCAGGAGCGACGCCAGGAGCTCGCGGGTGCGGGGGTCTTCCTTCGACTGCCGATCGATCTTCTCGACGCCGTAGAGGACCGTCGAGTGGTCGCGGCCGCCGAAGAACCCGCCGATCTCCTCCAGGGAGTGGCGGGTGATCTTGCGCGCGAGGTACATCGCCACCTGCCGCGGATAGGCGATGGCGTTGGTGCGCTTGCGGGACTGCAGATCGGAGAGCTTGACGCTGAAGTGCGCGACGACGACGCGGATGATGTCGTCCATCGTCGGCTGACCGCGGCGCGGAGCGAACACGTCGCGCAGCAGCTGGCGCGCGAGATCGACGGTGATCGCCCGGCCGTTCAGGCTCGTGTAGCCGATGATGCGCGTCACGGCGCCCTCGAGGTCGCGCACGTTCGTGTCGATCTGTTCCGCCAGTAGCGAGCAGACGTCGTCGGGCAGCTCGCGCCCGCGCTCCTTGCTCTTGCGCTTCAAGATCGCGACGCGCGTCTCGTAGCAGGCCGGCTCGATCTCGGTCACGAGACCCCAGTTGAAGCGCGACACGAGGCGCTCCTGCAGGGACGGGATCTCCTTCGGCGGACTGTCGGACGACAGCACGATCTGCTTGCCGCCGTTGTACAGCGTGTTGAACGTGTGGAAGAACTCCTCCTGCGTGCGCTCCTTGTTGGCCAGCAAGTGGATGTCGTCGACCACCATCACGCCCACGTTCCGGTACTTGTTGCGGAACTTCTGCAGGTCGCCGTTCTCGATGGCGCTGATGAAGTGGTTGACGAACGTCTCGCAGGAGAGATAGAGGATGCGCGTGTCCGGCTCGCGCTCCAGGATCGCGTAGCAGAGCGACTGCAGCAGGTGCGTCTTGCCGAAGCCGACGTTGCCGTGCACGAACAGCGGGTTGTAGCACTGGCCGGGCGACTTCGAGACGCCGACGGAGGCCGCGTGGGCGAAGCGGTTGCAGGGGCCGACGACGAAGTTGTCGAAGCGGTAGCTCGGGTTGAGCGCGACGTCGCTGGACCAGTGCAGGCGGTGCACGGGTGTCTCCGAGCCGCGGGTTCGCCCGGTCGGCCCGGAGCGCACGGGCGCGCCCGCGTGGCGGCCGTTGCCGCCCGGAGCGTGGGCGTCCTCGGGATCGGCGCGAGGAGCGGCGCGCTCGTGCGGGTTGCCCGCGCTGGGTCCGGTCCCGTTCTGCGCGGCGCCGTTCTCCGGGGTCTCGGCGCCGAGAGACGTCAGCGCGGACTCCTGGTCGACGCGGATCACGATGCGGCGCGGGCTGCCCAGGACCTCGACCACCGCCTGCTCGAGCACCTCGCGGTAGTTGCTGCCGAGCCAGTCGCGCGTGAAGCGGTTCTGCACCGCGACGGTCAGGGTCTGGTCGTCGACGCCGGTGAGCGCGGTGCGCCGGAACCAGGTCTCGAACTGCTCGTGCTGAATCCGGGAACGGATGGCCTTCTTCAGGCGCGCCCAGATCTCGGGCATCGCGGAGAGCGGAGGGCTCTCGTTCGAGTCGGGCTCGGTCGGCGCAGCCGGAGCTTCGCTCGCGTGCTCGACGGGAGCCTCCGCCGGGGCGCTTGGCTCCACGGGGACCTCCGCGCGCGCGGGATCCGTTCGAGATGCGGCATCCGTACGGGGCGCCGAGTCCGTAGGGGGCGCGGGGGCCGCAGCCGCTTGCTCGGCGGGTCGGCCGTGATCGGCGCGCACCTCTCCGACCGACGGAGGCTGGCCTACCGACTGCTTCTTTCCCTGCTCTTCCAACCGCACGGAGACCTCCCCCGAAGACCCTCGACTGGTGCCCCGGGCGACGGCCGTGGTTCTTCGGACCCGCGGGCGGTTCCCGGGGATCGTCGGACAGCTGACGAGAAGGGCGACTTGAACGGATCCCCTGCAAGAGGGAGCCGAAGAACGAGCTACGACAGGCGTCCAGGAGCCGAGGCGGCTGGACTCGCGACGAACGAAACGGGAAGGGAGGCGAACTTGCGCGAACGACCGTGGAGCTCGCCGCTGCGCACGCGACTCGCTGCTCTCTCACCCGTGCGAGATTACAAGCGCGTGACCGCGTACGGTCAACGCCCGAACGCCGATCTATTCACGCACTCTCCGCTAGTGCGCTTCGATGTGCGAGGTTGCGTCGCCCTCTCCCAAGGTTTTCCTCAAGATGTCCACAGCGGCTCTTGCTATCGAGGAGGTCGTGCACCTGCCGAGTGCGAGTCGCACGCCCGCGCGCGCAGCCTCGTCGTCGAATCCGAGTGCGCGCAGAACGTGCGAAGGTTCGAGCGATCCACTCGCGCACGCCGAGCCCGCACTGACTTGCAGGCCCCCAAGGTCCAGTCGAGTGACCAACACCTTTCCATCTAGGTCCGGGATCCAAACGTTCAGCGTGCCGGGCTGTCGCGCGTCGTGACCCAGCGGCGGACCCAGCAGGCGCGCTCGCGGCAGTGCGGCGTGCAGGGCGCTCCACAGTTCCTCGTCGAGGGCGCGCAGGCGCTGCTCGAACGCCTCGCGCTCCGCGGCGGCGAGCTCGAACGCCAGTCCCGCGCATGCGAAGGCTAAGGGATTCTCCGTACCGGGTCGCAGGCCGGCCTCCTGGCCGCCTCCGAACAGCAGCGGCTCGAGCTCCACGCCCGTGCGCCGCACCAGGACGCCGACGCCCAGGGGCCCGCCGAGCTTGTGCGCCGCGAACGACGCCAGGTCGATGCCCCACGCGCGCAGGTCCAGCGGGCTGCGCCCGAAGGCCTGCACGGCGTCGGTGTGCAGCAGCGGCCGCTCGTCGGCGTCCGCCAGCAGCGCCCCCACCTCGTGCAGGGGCTGCCGCACGCCGATCTCGTTGTTGGTCGCCTGCACGGACACGAGGCCCACGCCGCCGGCCGAGACGGCCTCGAGGACCCGGTCCGGGTCGACGCGGCCGTCGGGCCCCACGGGCAGGAGCCGGACGGCGGAGCCCTCGCGCTCGAGCTGCTCGGCCGGCCCCAGCACCGCGGAGTGCTCCACGGCGGTCGTGACGAGGCCCGTGGGCCGTCCGCCGCGCCGCGCTGCGCGCACCGCCCCGAGGAGGGCGAGGTTGTTGGACTCCGTGCCGCCCGAGGTGAAGACGACCTCTTCCTCCCCCACCCCGAGCGCGCGCGCCACGCGGTCGCGCGCCTCGTCGATGCACTGGCGCGCCGCGCGCCCGGCGGCGTGCAGGCTGGAGGGGTTGCCGAGGCCGCGCTCGGACAGCTCGGCGCGCAGGGCCGCGACCTCGGGGCGCTCCGGCGTGGTGGCGTTGTGGTCCAGGTAGACCGTGGTCACTCGCGTGCGGCCTCGTCCAGTCGCTGGCTGGGCTCCTCGCCGGCTCCGTCGCCGGTCGTGCCGAAGGGCTCGGCGGGCAGCGGCGGGAGGTCCGAGGCGCGCCGCACGGCGTCCAGGTCCGGCTCTTCGTCGGCGGGCGGCGGCGCCGGCGCGATCTCGACGCGGCGCAGCGAACCGTCCTCGTCGTCCGCTGCGAACGTCGCGCCCGCATCCGGGTTCAGGGCCGAGCCCGCGGGAGCCTGCGCTGCGTCGGGTGTTTGCTCGGGTGCGGGCTCCGCGCCCTGCGTCTCCACGTGGGCCTCGGGGGGCGACCCCTCGACTCGCGATCGATCGACGGG
>CAYGPA010000050.1:10537-17457 GCA_964351535.1 uncultured Planctomycetaceae bacterium | reverse complement strand
AGGGCCGGGATCAGCGCCGCGCGCTTCTCGGGGTAGTGGGTGACGAGCTCGTCGAACTCCGTCACGAGTGTCGGTGCGAGAGCCATCAGCGGTCGACCTCTCCCATCACGAAATCCAGGCTGCCGATGATCGCGACCATGTCCGAGAAGAGCCGGCCCTTGGCGACCAGCGGGATGGCCTGGACGTTCGTCAGGCCGGGAGAACGAATGTGGCACCGCACGGGCTGCGAGGAGCCGTCGGAGACGATGTAGAAGCCCAGCTCGCCCTTGCTGGACTCGACCGCGTGGTAGGCCTCGCCCTTCGGGACGCGCAGGTCCGTGACGATCTTGAACTGGTAGATCAGCTCCTCCATCGAGCGGTGCACGTCGCCCTTGGGCGGCAGCACGAAGCGGCGGTCCTCGAGCAGTACGTCGCCCTTCACGTCCTTCAGCCGGTCGAGCGCCTGGCGCGCGATGCGCGCGGACTGGCGCATCTCCTCGACGCGCACGAGGAAGCGGTCGTAGCAGTCGCCGACGCTCCCGACGGGAACGTCGAAGTCGTAGGTCTCGTACCCGCTGTAGGGCTGCTGACGGCGCAGGTCCCAGTCGACGCCGCTGCCGCGCAGGTTGGGCCCCGTCAGCGACCAGGCGAGCGCCTGCTCCGGCGTGATGACGGCCACGCCGCGGTTGCGGTCGACCCAGATGCGGTTGCGCTCGACCATCTTGTTCATCTCTTCGAGATGGTCGGGGAACGCGTCCAGGAACGAGCGGATCATGGCCTCGATGCGCGCGTCGACGTCGGAGTACACGCCGCCGATCCGGACGTACGTGTTGTTCATCCGGTGGCCGGAGTACGCGTCGAGGATCTTGTAGATCTCCTCGCGCTGATTGAACGAGTAGAAGAACAGCGTGATCGCGCCGAGGTCGATGCCGAGCGTCCCGAAGTAGATCAGGTGCGCCATGATCCGGCTGAGCTCCATCAGCAGCACGCGGACGACCTGTGCGCGCGGGGGAGCCTCGATGCCGGCGAGCTTCTCGATGGCCAGCGCGTAGGCCACGTTGTTCATCAGCGGCTGGACGTAGTCGAGCCGGTCGGTGTGCGGGAAGAACTTGTGCCAGCCGAGGCTCTCGCAGGTCTTCTCCTTGCCGCGGTGCAGGTAGCCCACGTCGGCGTCGACCGAGCGGATCGTCTCGCCGTCGAGCTCCACGACGAGCCGCAGCACGCCGTGGGTCGCCGGGTGCTGCGGACCCATGTTCAGCCGCATCGTCTCCCCGTGCATGGGGTCGTCACGATGCTGGCTCAGGAGCTCCTCGGCGTCGGCGCCGGGCGCGTATTCGTAGGTGACGGTCTCGGTCATGGCGTCGACATCCCGGGTCGGGGCCCCGGGTCAGTTCCCCGAGCCGAGCTCGGCCTCCGCCCGCGCGGCACGCGCCGTGCGCTCCTCGTCCCACTCGCGGTAGAGACGTCCGGGATCGATCCCCTGGTGGGGGAAGTCCTTGCGCAGCGGATGGTGCCCGTAGGCTTCCGGCATGAGCAGCCGGCGATGGTCCTCGAGGCCCTCGAAGCGGATGCCGAACATGTCCCAGCACTCGCGCTCGAAGAACCGGGCGCCCGGCCAGATCGAGCTGACGGAGGCGACGCTCGGGTTCGTACCCGAGACCGGGGTCTTCACGCGGACGCGGTCCCCGGCGGTCACGGAAAGGAGCTGCCAGACGACCTCGTAGCGAGGTTCCTCGGGCAGGTGGTCGACCGCGGTGACGAGCGTGCACGCCGCGAACTCCGCGGCCTCGCGCAGGCGCGTCATGGCGGCGTGGACGTCCTTGCCGGGGACGCGGAGGGTCGGGAGCCCGTCGCGGGTCTCGACCTCCTCGAACTCGAGTCCGGCGAGGGCCGCGCGCACGCGCTCGAGCGTCTGGCTGGCGAGGGCGTCGGGGCTCACTTCGACTCCTGCTCGGAGGCGCGGGCCGCGCGGCGCGCGCGCGGGTCGTGCGGGTGTCGATCGAGCACGCTGCGCTCGACGGCCCGGTTGGGGGCCATGACGAGCTGCCCCGTGCCCTCGTCGACGATCGGATCGCCGGTGCCGGTCAGGCGTCCGGTCGGACTCTCGCGCGCGATCTTCTTCTGCAGCTTCAGGATCGCGTCGATCACGGCGTCGGGGCGCGGCGGGCAGCCCGGGACGTACACGTCGACCGGGAGGATGGAGTCGACGCCCTGGCACACCGCGTAGGAGTCGTACATGCCGCCCGACGACGAGCACACGCCCATCGCGATGACCCACTTGGGGTCGGGCATCTGGTCGTAGATCTGGCGACAGGCCGTGGCCATCTTCCAGGTGAGCGTGCCGGCGACGATCAGCAGGTCGCACTGGCGCGGCGTGAAGCGCGCGGCCTCGGCGCCGAAGCGCGCGAGGTCGAACTTCGGGCCGATCATCGCCATCAGCTCGATGCCGCAGCACGAGAGACCCAGCGGCATCGGCCACAGGCTGTTCTTGCGGCCCCAGTTGACCAGGAAGTCCGCGCGAGTCGCGAAGAAGCCCGCCTGACCGGTTTCCTCGACAGGTTTCAGCGATCCCAATCCAGGCCTCCTCTGCGCCACACGTAGGTCAGTCCGGCTCCGAGCACGACGACGAAGATCAGCACCTCGACGAACACGAGTCCGCCGACTCCTTGCGCTGCAAACTCCTTGGCCGAGGCGGCCCACGGAATCAAGAAGATCGACTCGACGTCGAACAGGATGAAGAGCACCGCCACGAGGTAGAAGTGGATCGACAGTCGAATGCGCGCCGTTCCCTGGGGCGCCATGCCGGACTCGTAGGCCTCGCCCTTGCCCACGTGCTTGCGCTTGCGCCCGAGCACGTCGGAGAGGATCACGTTGCCCACCGTGAACGCGAGGATCAGGGCAAGCAGGACGAGAATGGGAGCGTAGTCGCGGAGCATCGATGGGGAGCTTGTGCGGGGGCACGCGGACGCGAGGACGTGGGGCAGGTGGGCCTTGGCGCGCGTGGAAATCCGTTGCCGGCGCGGCGCGGGCGTCCGTGGAGAAGGCAGCTCGAGCGGGCGCAGAGTTTAATGGCGATCGAGCCGCGGACAACGCTCCAGGCGAGGGTTCCAGTTCCGGCGCAGCGCGCCGACGAGGACACAACCTCGACACCGCGCTCGCAGCCGAGCGCCGCGGGGTCCTCCGCCGAGCCGGCGAGCCGCCGTGAGGGTCCGCAGGGCCCTCGTGCGGGGACCGGTCGGCGCCGTTCGCGGCCCGCGGCCGCGCGGCGGGCTCCGAAGTCTCGACGAACGCGAACGGAAGCCTAACAAAAGGCCGGCGGGCGGGCCCGGGACCCTCCAGGGCGCGTTCGATTCACCCGGATCAGTGTGAGAAGGCGACGAACTGGCCGCCGGAGCGCTCCGCGAGCTCCTCCAGAGCCCCGCCGCCCTCGCCGCCGATCTGGACGCAGTGGAACACGAGGCGCGCGCGGTGGTTGGCGGTCTCGAGCAGCGGCTCGATCCAGGCCGTGCCGTCCTCGGTCTCGCCGTCGCAGAGGACGATGACCGTGTCCGCCTCGAGTCGCTCGAGGTCGACGACGCCCTTGCGGTCGAGGCGCAGGGCCGTCTCGATCCCACCCTGCAGCACGGTTCCGCCCCGCGGGCCGTTGTTGCGCATCCAGCGCCGCGCGGCGGAGATCTGCCGTTCGTCGGCCGGGCGCAGGTCGCGCGAGCTCGCCACCACCTCGTGGTCGAAGAGCACCAGGCGGAAGCGGGCAGCGGGTCCCAGGTGGTCGAGGAACTGCGACAGCTGGTCGATGGCCTCGTCGAAGCGCGAGCGATCGTCCGCCGTTCCGAACGGGAACGACATCGAGCGCGACCGGTCGATGACGAACACCACGCGGTCGGTCACCGGGCGCAGACCGAAGAACGTCGTCCGCGTGGCCGCGGGGCTGGCCGCCTCGCGCGTGGTCGTCGTGGCTTCGCCCGCCAGCACGGCCTTCCACCAGAGGCGCCAGCGATCCGACCGCACGCCCATGCGCCGCCCGGAGCGACGTTCGAGCTGCTCGACGATCGCGCCCTCCACGCGCCGCCTGCCGAGGCCGCGCTCGCGGCGCTCGACCCAGTCCTCGAGCCCCTCGATCAACGCAGGAACCGCCAGGAAGTCCGGGAGAGTCGCGGCGAGGTCGAGCGTGCGCAGCGTCTCCCGCCAGTCCTGGGACCCGAGGCCCCGGGTCGTCGCGTCCAGGAGCTCACGCGCCGTGCGTCCCGTGGGGGCGCGCCGCGACTCCGCGAAGTGCTCCTGCACGAGCTCGACGGAGCCGTCGTCCCCCATTTCGGAGAGCGACTCGAGGCGCCCGGCGAGGAACTCGTCGACGAACGGGCTCGGCCACCCCGCCAGCGCGCGCACGGCGGCCTGCCGGATGTCCTGTTCGTCGTGCAGGACCAGCGAGAACAGCGCGAGCTGCGTGCTCTCGAGGTGGCGCCCGTCGAGCAGGTCGATGGCAGCGAGCACCCGCGGCCGCGGGTGCTGGTCGGGCCGGGCGAGGACCTCGTGCGCCAGCCAGCGCGCCAGGAACTCGTCGGGGTCCGCGCGGAACTCGAGGTCGAGCTGGCGCTGCCCCACCTTGCGCACGTCGTCGGTCAGCGCCTGCTCCGCCTCGTCCGCGGGCGGCCTGGCGGTCGCGATGCCGCACAGGTCGAGCAGCGCGAAGAGCACCGCGTCACGTCGCTCCGGCCGGGCCTCCGGAAGCTCTGCCCGCAGCGCAGCCGCGAGGTCGGTCAGGTCGCCGCGCCACCCGCCCCGGACCACGCGGTGCCCCGCCTTGTGATAGCGGTCCATCCAGGTCCGCAGCTCGAGCAGGCGCCCTTCGGGCGTGAGGTCCAGCCGCGCGGTCTGGGCCGCGGACCACGCCGCCCGCGGGCCGGTCCAGGCCGAAGCGGGAGTCGCGGAGGGGGCCAGCAGCAGCGCCAGGACGGGCAGGGCGGGGATCGACGGCATGGGACGCTCCAACTCTAGCCCGGCCCCGAGCGCCGGCAACGAACCGCCTTCCAACGGAAGCCGCCGGATCGGGCTGCGGGCGGGCGCTCACCCGCCGGGCGTGAAGACCTCGTCGAGGAACTCGGTGGGATCGTCCAGGCGCGGATCCACGTGGCGGCCCGTGATCCGGACGCTCGCGCCGGTCGCCTCGAACGCGACCTCGCGGGCGTCGTCCACCGGCAGGTACGCGCGGTGGTCGAGCTCGAGCCGCAGGGTCTCCAGGCGCTCGCCCGCCTCGTCGAGGAGCCGGAGCCGGAACTCGTAGCGCCTGCCGATGAGCCCCGGGGCGCGGTGACCCGCGCGGTTCTCGAAGCGCACGATCGTGCGGGCTCCCTCGTTGCGGGCCGAGATCGCGAAGGCGCGCCGCAGGAAGGTGGGATCGCGCGGCGTCTGCAGCGCGTGGCTGCGCCCCATGCGCCGGGCCGGCCGGCCGCTGTCGTCCAGGACCGAGTCGAGCACGCGCTCCACCGGCGCCATGTGGCAGCCGACGCAGCTGCGCTCACCGCCCGGGTGCTCCGACATCTCGAAGTCCTTGGCGATGCCGATCACGGGCCCGATGTTGGTCGCGTGGCAGGCGATGCAGAGCTCGCTCTCCGCGGGCTCCGAGAAGAGCGGATCCCGCACGCTCGCGTGCGCGTCGTGCTCGAGCCCCCACGGCCCGTGGATCGTCTCGCCGTCGGGGCCGAGGTGGCACGTGGCGCACCACACGCCGAGGCGCAGCTCGTCGGCGCGCGCCTCGGGCTTGCGCGGTACGCCCGCGGCGAGCAGCGGCTCGGGAATGTGGCAGCCGTGGCAGCTCTCCGGCTTGCGCTTGTCCGCGAGGTCCTCCTGGAACCACTCGTCGACCCAGGCCAGGGCGTGCAGCGTCTGCGCCCACTCGTCGACGATCTCCGCGTGGCACTCGTTGCAGGCGAGGTCCTCGACGCCGTCCAGTCGCTCGAGGAACTTCCCCGCGACCGGCGCGGGGTGGGCCAGGTCCCACGGAGCCGGCGCGACCGCGACGTCCTCGGGCGCGGAGTCCTCGTGGACCGAGGCCGCGGCGACCAGGCCGGCGCAGGCGAGGAGCAGAGCGGTCGCGGCGAGCCGGCGGCGGCTGGCCTCGGGCGGAGACCCGGGCGGAGACCCGGGCAGAGATCGGCAAGGGAGGATGGGAGCGTTCATGATCGGGGGGGAGATCGCCGGCGGCCGGCGCCTCAGGGGCAGACGAGGACCCGGTAGGCCTCGGCATCCGCGTGGACCGCGTGGAGCGTCTCGCCGTGCGCGACGGCGAGGCGCCAGCCCGGCGTGACCGCCTGCGTGTACACGATCCCGGGCTGGGGACAGCCCAGGCTGGCGTCGGGCCACTGCTCCCGCGCGGCGGCGACGATCCGCATCTCGCGCGCGGGGGCCTGCAGGAGGTGGACGAGGCTGCGCGAGATCCGCGCGAGCACGTCCTCGGGGAGTTCCACGGCGGCCTCGTTCGCGAGCACGGTCGTCTCCGCGGAGCGGCAGCCCGCGCCAGGGGAGGCGCCGAGGACGGCCAGCAGCAGGGCGGCGAGCCGTGCGGCTCGCGGGGCAGAGTTTCGGGCGGGGGTCGAGCCCATGGCCGGGATCGTATCCCCCGCCGCCTCCGGAGGGCTATCATGACCGCCCTCGCAATTCCCGACGCGCCAGCCCTCGATGCCGTGGGCCCCGGTCACCGTTGCGCGCGCCTCGCTCGTCGCGGCCGCCCGTGACAGGACTCTCCTCGCGCGTCCCGCCGACTCGCCGGCCTCCGCCGGCACCCGCCCCAACTCAGCACGAGAATCCCCATGGACTCCCTGCGTACGCGCGGCCGCCTCGGCGCCGCCTCCCTGGCCTTGACGGCCGGGCTCCTCGCCTTCGCCCCCTCCTGCAGCAGCGGCAGCAGCAGCTCGTCGCTCTTCATCGTGAACTCGTCCGACGAC
>CAYGPA010000050.1:0-10437 GCA_964351535.1 uncultured Planctomycetaceae bacterium | reverse complement strand
CTGCAGCAGCGGCAGCAGCAGCTCGTCGCTCTTCATCGTGAACTCGTCCGACGACGCCGTCGCGGCCAACGCGACGATCGTCGTGGGCGGCCGCTGGATCGTGTACTTCGCCGACGAGGCGACCACGGGCATGGACCTCAACATGGACGGCGACATGATCGACTCGGTCGCGGCCGTGATCGACACGTTCGTGTTCAGCAAGACCAACCTCGCGGCGGCTGCGCTGGGCGCGGCGGTCGTGGGGGACCAGATCTACCTCGCCGTGTCCGAGGCCGCCGACGGCACGGACTGGAACAACGACCTCGACACGACCGACAACGTCCTGCTGCACTGGACGTTGACCCCGGGCAACGTGACGTTCGTCGAGGAGCTCGATCCGACCTCGCCCACGTTGTTCGTCACGGCCGGAACGCGCCTCTACTACTCCGCCGATCCCGCGGTCGCCATGCCGATGGCCGGTGAGACCAGCCTGCACTACGTGGACGGCGCCGCGGCGACGACGCCGGTCACGGTCATGCATACCGACATGGCGAACTCGCTGCAGCCCTTGCTCCTCGGGGAGGACGAGGGCCTGATCTTCCTCGCCCAGGACGAGACCGTCGAGACGCGCGACCTGAACGCCGACGGCGACATGGCCGACGGCACCGTGCTGGCGCTGCTCGACGGCACCGACCCCGCCGCCATGGTCCAGAACGTGGAGCTGGCCGTCAGCCCGGCCACGCCGTTCCGCGCGCTGGCCACCGCGACCAGCGACTGGACGGTCGCGTTCCTCGTCAACGAGGCCGACCAGGGAGCCGTCAGCCTGAACGACAAGGACGACTTCGCACCGACCTGGCGCCCGACGAGCTGCGTGTCCGTCAACGGTGACCAGGACTCGCTCGACGACGTGCTTCACTTCCTCGAGTACGCCGCGTGGAGCGCGGATCCCGTCATGGATGCGCCGACGAACACGGGCCTGGCCGGCACCGGGACCGTCGAGGTCGTGCCGGGCTACGTCGCCACCGTCAGCCCCGAGGCCGGGCAGGACAACTGCGACCTGAACGCGGACGGAGACATGGGCGACGACATCGTCCAGTACATCGGTACCGGAATGGGGAACGTGCCGCAGACCACCGTCACCTTCCTGGTCGCGGTCGACACCGCGACGCCCGGCGGGACGTTCGGCCTCTCGAGCCAGAACGGCATCTTCACCATCGCGCTCGACGAGGCCGCGCAGGGCGTCGACGTCGACGGCGACGGGAACATGGACGACCGCCTGTTCGGCTGGCACGACCCGGCGCAGCCCGGCATGGGCGGCTGGGTGTTCGACCACGACGCCGGAGCGGGCATGGTCTTCGTCGGCGTCGAGTGGATGGCCCCCGATCCGGACCGCGAGCTGTCGCTCGTCGCGCTGCAGGAGGTCGTGTTCGACTCCATGAACTCGATCAACACGACCGACATGGACGTCCTCGACAGCGTGCCGACCTTCACCCGCGAGAACTTCACGGGGGCCATGGTCAGCGACCTCGACTTCCCCGGCATCGCCGTGGCCCTGAACTCGGGCGCCCCCGGGCCCGGCATCGTCGTCGCGCAGAACCAGCTCTACTACCGCGTGAACGAGATCGAGGACAACTTCGACTGGAACAACGACGGGGACATGAACGACAACGTCCTGCTCCGGTCCGCGGTGTCCAACGGCTCGACGTTCGCGATGAGCACGCTGAACTCCACCGTGGCCTCGGCGTCCATCGTCACGGACACGGCGAACAGCGCGGCCTTCATCGCCGACGAGAACCAGGCCGGCATGGACTTCAACAACGACGGGGACATGACCGACCTCGTCCTGCGCTGGTTCCGGATCCAGTAGCGACAACCGCGGGGCCCGGCTCGCGCATACGAGCCGGGCCCCGTACCACCGAATGAGCGAGCACAAGGGCTACGGCGCCGGCTTCTACGACAGCCTCGACCGCACGGCGCGTCCGTCGGCCGAGCGCATCGTGCCCTTGGTTCTCGATCTCGTCCCCGCCGAGAGCGCCGTGGACGTCGGCTGCGGCGACGGCAGCTGGCTCGCGGTGCTCGCCGGCCGCGGCGTGGGGGAGATCCGCGGTGTCGACGGCGACTGGGTGCGCGTCGACCAGCTCAAGATCCCGGCCGAGCGCTTCCAGCGCGCCGCGCTCGACTCCGCGCTCGGCCTGGAGGGCGTGCGCTGCGACCTGGCGATCTCGCTCGAGGTCGCCGAGCACCTGCCGCCCGAGCGCGCGCCGGGTTTCGTGGCCGAGCTCTGCGCGCTCGCGCCCGTCGTGCTCTTCTCGGCCGCGATCCCGAACCAGGGCGGCACGCACCACGTGAACGAGCAGTGGCCCGACTACTGGGCCGAGCACTTCGCGGCCCACGGCTACCGCCCGATCGACCAGCTGCGCTGGCGCATCTGGAACGAGCCCGACGTGACGTGGTGGTACAAGCAGAACCTCGTGATCTACGCGTCCGAGGAGGGCATGGGCCGCTTCCCGAACCTCGCGCGCGCGGCCGCCGAGGCCCCGCCGGGCGTCGCGCGGCTCGTGCACCCGGACAAGTACGCGGAGGCGCTGCGGCTCGGCGAGCCGAGTTTCAAGCGCTGGCTGAAGATGGCGCCGCGCGCTCTCGCGCGCTCGTTCAAGAGGTAGGAGAGCGCGATGCCGTTGACGTTGAGCCAGCAGAGGCGACTGGGCTACGGTGGGCAGAAGCACCCGTGGCGGCGCAAGCTCTTCAGCACGCTCGCGCGCAACTTCGCGCGCCGCGCGGGAGGCGTGATCTTCCTCGAGGACGACGCGCTGCTGGTCGAGATGCGCCGCGAGCTGGGGCTCCCGGAGGGACCGCCGCTCTCGAAGTACCTCGACGAGCTGCTCGCCGACCAGCCGCTGCGCGCAGCCTTTCAGGAGGCGCGCGAGAAGCACGGCGTGGACGAGGACGCGACCTACGAGGCGCGCCTCGAGCGCTTGCGCGGCGTCGTGACCGTCTACTACGCGCTGATGCGCGAGTGGCAGCCGTCGGTCGTCGTCGAGACCGGCACGGCCGCCGGTTCGTACACCTCCTTCGTCCTCGCCGCGCTGAACAAGAACGGCAAGGGGCGCCTGATCTCGATCGACATCCCGCCGGTCCGCGGTCGCCTGCAGATGAACATGACCGTCGACGCCGACGCGGTCGGCTACTTCCTGCCGCGCGAGTACCGCGACGCGTGGACGTACAAGCAGGGCGACGCCAAGTGCCTGCTGCCCGACGTGCTGGCGGAGGAGGACGCCGACGTCTTCATCCACGACAGCCTGCACACGCGCACCCACATGCTGTTCGAGTACGCCGTTGCGCGCGCGCTGATGGGGGACGGCAAGGTGATCGTCTCGGACGACATCATGTGGAACAACGCCTTCAACGACTTCCTGGCGACCAACCGCCTGACGGGCTACTCGCCCTACAGCAAGCCCGGGACCGGCGTGTTCGTGAATCGCTTCGACGAGGCCGAGCGCTCCGCCGGCCTCGGCGTGCAGCGCGATGCCTGAGGCCGGCAGCGAACTCGCCTCGCCGCCCGCGGGCCTCCCCGCACCCGGCAGCGCGCCGGACGCGTGCCTGCTGTGCGGCGCCGGATCGCCGCGCGAGCTGTTCCGCAAGTCCGGCAAGCGCTTCTGGCTCTGCGGCGCCTGCGAGCTCGTGTTCGTGCACGACCTGTGGCCCGAGTTCTTCCAGGGCGAGGAGGACCTGCGCTACATGGAGCACTACGGCGACCTGCGCGAGGCCAAGCCGCGCCAGCGCCGCGACTGGGGGCGCGTGCTCGACGAGCTCGAGGCCTACCGCCAGCGCGGCACGCTGCTCGAGGTCGGCTGCGGCGTCGGCCTCTTCCTGCAGACCGCGCGCGAGCGCGGCTGGACCTGCACCGGCGTGGAGATGCTCGACGACCTCGCCCGCCACGCGCGCGAGGACCGCGGCCTCGACGTGCGCGCGGGCGAGCTCTCCACGGCAGCCTTCCCCGCGGAGTCCTTCGACGTCGTCTACATGAACGAGGTCATCGAGCACGTCGTCGACCCCGTCGAGCTCCTGACCGAGGTGCGCCGCGTCCTGCGCCCCGGCGGCGTCGCGCTGCTGCGCACCGGCAACGCCCGCAGCTGGACCGCCCGCCTGCGCGGCGCGGACTGGCGCTACTTCCAGTTCGCCGGCCACGGCCACATCCGCTACTACTCGCCCTCGGCCGCCCACGCGCTGGCAAAGGCCGCCGGCTTCGAGCGCGCCGACTCCACCACGCGCGGCTTCGCGTTGCGCGAAGCCACCGAGCTGCGCGGCTGCTGGTACCGCCCGTTCGTGGCCCTGGCCCAGGGCATCGTCTCCCAGTTCACGGGCCCCGCGGGCACCGGCCAGCGCCTGACGATGCGCCTCGTGCGCTGACCGAACGCGCTCAGGGGTAGCGGTGCGAGTCGGCCGTCCGGGTCGCGATGACCAGGTGATCGATCCAGTCGAGGGCCCGCGGACCGTGCCCGACGAGCGAGGGCACCGAGTGGGTTCCGCTCGGGTAGAGAAACACCTCGAACGGCGGTGCCTCGTCCCCGAGTGCAATCAGCGCGGCCTGCATGTACAGCGACTGCTGGAAGGGGACCGCGGGGTCGAGCTCTCCGTGGTGGGTCTGGACCGCGGGAAGGCGCCCGGCGAAGTGCGACGGCGAGCGCCGCAGGAGCTGGGCGCGCGCCTCCGTCAGCGTGAGGGTTCCCGACAGGTAGGGGCCCACGGCCCACTGCAGCACGTTGGCCACCGCGAAGCCCGTCGGCGGGGCACCGTTGTTGACGGTGTCCTCGCAGCCGCGCTCGATCTGCCTGTCGAACAGGTTGGTGTGGCCGAAGTAGGTGATCAGGACATCCACGCGTGGATCCCGAATCGCGAGCAGGGGGCCGGTTCCCGCACCGCGGCTCGAGCCGCGGACCGCGACGCGTTCGAGGTCGGCGTCGGGGACTTCGCTGTCGAGCACGTCCAGCAGCGCGATGCAGTCCTCGCCGTCTCCGTCGAACCGGCTCGAGACCCCTTCGGAGACGTACGTCCCGAGGGCGCCCGCCACGAGCGGCTCGCCGCGGAAGCTCGGCATCACGGTCAGGAACGAGTCCTCGACGAACGTACCCGGCAGCGCGCTGTCGAGGTTCTGCAGGTCCTGCAGGGACGTCCCGCCGTCCCCGCTGTGCAGCTCGAGGAGCACGGGGAGAGGTGTTCCGGGGAAGTGCCCGGCCGGCCAGCGCAGCAGCACGTAGTGCCGCTCCCCGTTCACGGTGTGCGACACGACGTGGATCGACCGCCCCTGGAACGTTCCCGCGGCCTCGACGAGCCAGTCGTCGCCGACCGGCGTGCTCTGGGCCCATTCCGCGAGCACGGCGGCCTTCTCCGCCTCGCTGGGAGGCGCGAACAGCGGTGCGAGCTCGACCTGAGCCGAGGCCGTCGCGGAGAACGCCGCGACGAGGAGGGGAAGCGGGAGCCTCATGTCCGTTGCCTTTCTGTCCGGGGGGACGGTGGATCCGTCGTTCGGATGGAAGGAACCGCCGAGGCGTGCCGAAGTTGCGGACGATTTCGCTCTTCGGGGGAGGAAGGTCGCGCTCAGCGCAGAGCCGCGTCGGTCGCCATCGCGCCCTGCGGGGTGAGCTCGGCGTCGCGGGGCAGACGGCCCAGCGCGATCACGGGGTTCTGGTGGCGCACGTCGACGTCCAGGAAGCCCGCGTCCTCGAACCACGCGAGCAGCGTCTCGGGCGAGTTCGGGTTGTCGAAGGTCGGCGTCAGGGCGTCGAAGGTGATCAGGAACGAGTACTCGTACCGCTCGCGCCACGAGAGCGTCGTGCCGGCCTTCTTCAGCGCGCGCGCGTGGTTCTCGAACGGGATCAAGAGGCGGTTCAGGCGGCGCAGGAACGCGAGGCGGTTCAGCGCGCCGACGAGCCAGTACAGCGGCCAGCCGACGACGCGCAGGATGCGGTAGACGGCCGTGTGCGGCAGGCGCTTGGTCAGCGGGCGCCACAGGTACTTGTAGTTCGCGAGCGACTTCCAGTGCGTGCTGTAGCTGTGCAGGAAGAACTCGCCGCCCGGGGCGACGTGGCTCGCCATCGACGCGAACGAGGTCGGCGGATCCGGCGTGTGCATCACCACGCGGTGGCAGTAGACGACGTCGAAGCGGCGTGCTTTGAGCGGGATGCGCGTGATGTCGGCGCGCAGCACGAGCAGGTTGTCGCGCTTCAGCAGCGACTCCTCGAACTCGAACACCGCCTCCGAGAGGTCGAAGGAGACGACGGTGCCCGCCAGGTCGACCAGCGCCTCGGTCTCGCTGCCCGAGCCGCAGCCGCACTCGACGAGCAGCTTCCCGGCGAGGTGCTCCGGGGTCCAGCCCGAGCGCTTCAGGATCGTGTCGCGCACGATCGTCGTGCCGTTGTACGAGTCGCGCTGCAGCCGGGCGTAGCGCTGCCACTGCCAGCCGAAGCTCTCGGCGTACTTCGACTCGTCCACGAAGACCGCCACGCGTCGGCGGATCGGGAAGTGCCGGGCGCAGGCCTCGCAGGCGAGCCGGCCCTCGACCACGTCGTCGCCGTCCTCCACCGAGACCTCCGCCAGCGCGATCGCGCCGCGGCAGTCGGGGCAGGCGAGGAGGTCCAGGAAGCGGCGTCGCATCGTCGCGGGCCATGATGGAGCTCCGGGGAGTTGGATTCCAAGCCCGGGACGTGTATTCCCTCGCGGGTGGCCCCGACCTCCCTCGAGATCGCGATCGTACAGCTCTTCGACCTGCCGGCGCGCATGGCGCACGCGCACCAGATCGTGAACACCGGCCGCGCCCTCGCCGAGCGCGGGCACCGGGTGACGCTCTTCGCGCGCGTCGCGGCGGGCCGCGCGGCCGACGAGCTGCTGCGCGAGGCCTACGGGTTCGGGACCGGCGCGAACCTGCGCGTCGAGGCCGTGCGCTGGGCGCACAAGGGGCTCGCGGGCCTCTCGTATCGCCGCAGCCTGGGGCGGCTGTTGCGCGGCGGGGCCTGCTTCTACGCGCGCCAGCGCCGGCACGCGCTGTGGCTGCTGGACCGGCGCGGGCGCAAGGGGGGCAGCGCGTCGATCGCCTACGAGTTCCACAACCTCGAGCACGTGCTGGCCGCGGAGGCCGGCCGCGAGGACGACGCGCGCGCGCTGCGCGAGGCGGAGGGACGCCTGGCCGCGTCGGCCGACGCGCTGTCCGCGATCAGCGCGCCCCTGGCCGACGACGTCGCCGCGGCCTTCGGCGTCGAGCGACCCGCGGTGATCCCCGACGGCGTGGACTTCGCGCGCTTCCGCGTGTCGCCGCGCGAGCCGTTGACCGGCGACCGCGTGACGGTCGTCTACGCCGGCGGTCTGTACGAGCACAAGGGCGTCGACGACCTCGTGAACGCCGTGGCCCTGCTGCCCGAGCGCGTGCGCCTGCGGATCGTCGGAGGCAACGCGCCGGCCGATCGCGAGCGCCTCGAGCGCCTCGCGGCATCCCGGCCCGCGCTGCGCGGTCGCGTGACCTTCGTCGGCAGCGTGCTGCCGCGCGACGTGCCCGCCGAGCTCGCGCGCGCCGACGTGATCGCGCTGCCCGCGGGCCGCGAGACGCGCGCGACGCGCTACACGTCGCCGCTGAAGCTCTTCGAGGCCATGGCCACGGGCGTCCCGATCGTCGCCGCGCCGACCGCCGCGCTCACGAGCGTGCTCGAGGACGGCCGCACGGCCTTCGTGGCCGACGTCCACGCGCCCGAGGGCCTCGCGCGCGCGGTCGAGCGCGCCCTGGCCGACCCGGCCGCGGCGCGCGCCTGCGGAGCCGCCGCGCGCCGCGAGTCCGAACGCTACGGCTGGTCGGCGCGCGCGCAGGCGATCGAGACGCTCTTCGAGAATCTCTGAGCCGCGGCCCGCGGCCGTTGCGCCTCCGACCGCGTCGGCACCCGGCGCCGCCGACGAGCGATCGTCCGGGTCGAGATCAGCAGGGATCGGAGCCCGCGTGCTGGTCGCATTGAGCGCCGTTGGTGCACTGCGAGCTGGTCGAACTGCAAGCCTTGTACTCGTTCCCCGACTTGCACTCGTTGTCCATCACGCCGAGTTCCGAGCAACTGCTGCACGCTTCGGAGACGATCTTCTTCGTGCACGAGACGCCGGGAACTTCCACTTGCAAGGCGGCGGCAGCCTCCGGCTTCTGACCGAGATTGGCCAATAGGACGAGCGCCGTTGCGGTCATGGCTGCGGACAGTGTGAGCGGCCTGTTCATGTCATTCTCCCTTGATGGCGGAAAGGTTCCTTTGAAGCTGGGTCAAGATCCTCTCGAGGAGCTCCAGGTCCAGATAGGTATTGCCACCCAGCGGGTTCACTCCGTCGAAGGCCTCGCCGCTGACGGGAGCGCCGTCGACGAGACCCCACGTGGTCGACGAGGGACCCCGAGACGTGTCCAGGAAGTCGTTCCAGTAATAGACGCCATTCGTGAAGCGACCCGTGTAGGCGTCGATTCCCTCCGCCCTGGACGCCGCGAGGTCGACGCGCCGTTTCAACATCAATGCGAAGCGGGTCGGCGTCGTGGGGTCGGTCACGTCGTAAGAAATGCTGAAATTGACGTTGGGCCCCTCCCGCATGGCCCCGTGCAGGAACTCGGGCTCCTGGGGGACGTCGAGCTGCATCTGGAGATAGCGAAACGTGCGACCGTCTTCTTCGTAGGGCATCAAACCGACGAGGACTCGAGCCTCGGTTCCCTCCGGCGTGCCTTCGAGCTTGTAGGCGACGGCGTCATCGTCCTCGTAATCGAGATCGGGGGCGGCGGCAACGTCCAGCGACGCGAACTCGAGCATGTGCTCGAGAACGGTGTTCATGTACAGCGTTCCATCGAGCGCGGCGGTCGCGTGGAACGCGAGGTCTTCCTTGATCGCTTCGAGGGGATGCGCGGTGAGTTCCGCGGCGTCGGGCGCGGGGTTCGAAACGTCTTTCGCGAACCGCGCCCGATCGGCGTGGTCTGGAGCGAAGTGCGCATTCCGCTCGACGAGCGATTCGGCGTTTCCCGAACTCGCGCTGTCTCGCGCGGGTGGAACGAGAAGAGAGACTCGATCTTCATCCCTCAGGGCGAATACGACGGCAGCACCCAATGCGCAAAGGGGCAATGCGAGAGCCGCGACATTCTGCTTACGCCATCCGGGTGCTTCAGCGCGTGAAAAGCGATGCATCACGGAACCTCCAGGCGATGAGCCTGAACTCCGGGCTACGCCTCTCTTCTCCGGAGCGCAATGGCTTCGATGGATTCACCCTGCGTCGGGTGATGCGAAGTGCCACCGAGGCCGCCTCCGGGCGCCTTCGTGCCATCGCGGGGAACGCGAGTTCGTCGCGATTCCCCGTTCGCGCGGACCTCAGAGCGGCTTGAACGCCGGCTGCACGTCGTGGGACGCGATGCGGCGGACCCAGTCGCGCGTGCGTTCGAGATGCTCGGGCACGCGGAGGTTCTTGGCGAAGAATCCGATCAGCGGGTGCTGGTCTTCGGAGGGCGCGATCATGCCGAGATGGACGAAGGGCGCCACGGTGACGTCGGTGGCGTCGAGCGCTTCGCCGCGCAGGTGGGCGTGCTCGGCCAGCGTGTCCTCGATGCGCTGCAAGTGCTTCGAGAAGCTCTCGTTCGCGGCGCGGATCACGCCGGCGTCGGGCTCGGGGGCGAAGGCCTGACCGAACATCGCGCCGACGGGCTCGCCGAGCTGCGTGCGCGTCCAGAGCTCCCACTTCTCGATGTCGCCCTGTCCGTCGCGGTCGGTGGAGAACAGCGCCGGCCCCCGGCGGAAGTTCGCGTCGAAGTAGCGCAGGATCCCGAACGAGTCGTAGATCACGCGGTCATCGTGCACGAGGATCGGCGTCCGCGGCTGGCCGGACAGGCGCACGACCTCCTCGCGCTGGGTCGGATCGATCGAGACGATCTCGCACGGGATCTGCTTCAACCCGAGGGCGATGCGGACCTTGGCGCTGTTGGGGGAGGGCGCGAGCTGGTGGAGGACGAGTTGGCTCATGGCCGCAGTCTCGTCCCGCGCACCGCGTTCTTCAATCGTGTCCCGCGGACTTGCGCAATCCTCACGCTCCGTGGCGCGGCGGCCGAGCTCACACCGGCGGCCAGGGCGGCGCGGCCTCGCACGGCGCCGGCCGCGTGGCGTCGGCGTAGGCCACGCGCGGGTCGGGCGTCGACTCCTTCGACGCCGCGCCGAACCTCGCCGCGGTCGCGTCGGCCGGGTAGAAGTACTCGAACTTCTCCGGCCGGTGTCCGATCATCAGCACCGCGCAGGGCCCGTCGCCGGCGCCCACGAACACGTGGTCGACCCCCGGCGGACAGTGGAAGTAGTCCCAGGCCTTCAGCCGCTTCACCTCGCCGCGCACGATCAGGTCGCACTCGCCCGACAGCACGAGGAAGTCCTCCTGCGCGTTCTCGCGGTGGTACCGGCAGCTCGGCTTGCCCGGCTCCAT